>JAGHBX010000120.1 GCA_021160785.1 Planctomycetota bacterium
AAAATAGGTACATATTAACGGCTAAAGGGCAAAAGTTCGTCGGTGCGTTAATGTCGGCCTCAGCCGTTGATATTAAAGGACTTACAAACATTGCTGCATGAAAAACGCGCAAAAAAACAAGAAGTTGCAAGATTGTAGTATGAAGTTATTGAAGTTGAACCAGAAGATAAGGTTGCCGTTCAATCAAGCCGGCCGTTCTGTCGGCTTAGAGTCCCTTTACTCTCATGTCGATGGAATACAACGACTTTCGGGCGGTTATGAAGAGGATTTGTTTTCCCGGGCCGCCGAAGGTTACGTTTGAGGGCCGCTCCGGGACCGCTATGGTTGCGATCTTTTTGCCCGCACAGCAGTAGACCTTTACGGCGTCGTTTGTGAGGTAGATGTTGCCCTCGTTGTCGATGGTCATTCCGTCGGAGCCTTCTTCGGCGAAGAGCTTTTTGTCGGACAGGGTACCGTCTTTGCTGATCTTGTAGACCCAGGTCTTGCTGTCGCCATGGTCTGCGACGTAGAGTTTCTTGCCGTCGCATGTTCCGATTATGCCGTTCGGCCTGACCATGTCGTCAATGACGCGGATGATCTTCCTGTTTGTCCCCGATCCGGGCAGAATGTAATAGACGTGCTCGCCGTCCTGTTCCATGTCGTCTTTGTTGCGCCCGTATCTCGGGTCGGTGAAGTAGACGCCGCCCTTGGGGTCGATCCAGAGGTCGTTGGGGCTGTTGAGCTTTTTGCCATCGTATTTGTCGGCTAAGACCCTTACCTTGCCCTCCGGGCTGATCGAGACAACCCGTCGATCACCGCCTGCACAGGCCAGCAGGTTGCCCTTCTTGTCGAAGTAGAGGCCGTTTGCGCCGCCAGTGTTTTCGCGGTGGACCGAGACCTTGCCGTCGGAAGAGAACTTGTGTACTTTGTTATTCGGGATGTCGGAGAAAAAGACATCGCACTCAGCGCCTGCGGCGGGGCCTTCGGTGAAGCTGAAACCACCGGCGAGTTTCTCGACTTTGGCGCCTTCTGCTACGACGGGCGCTTTTACTTTTTTAGCTGTCGGGGTTGCTTTTTTTTTTGAGGCGACGGCTTTCTTCGCTCCGGCTGTTAGCTGTTCGATAGCGGCCTTGATCTCCACGAGGTGTTTCTTGGGAATTACGATGTCTTTGTGGATACTTCCTCTGCGGATTCGGCCGGAAAAGGCGATGTTGCTTTCGGTCGGCACATCGATTTCGGGCAGTACGCCAGCCTCAGGTCCCATCGCTTTTGCCATGCCGATTCCCATCTTCATCATGCGAACATAGTTTATAGTGCCGACGAAATCGGCCCTTTGCGCCCCGGGGAGCATTGCCAGGGCGGCTTTGGTTTCTTTGCCGATCTTTTTTCTGCCGCCTGCTTTTACCTCGTCGATGAGCTTCCGTATGTCGGCGTCGACATCGGGGCTGACAGCGATAAGCGCCAGGCCGTCGACAATGGCCCACCTGTAATCAAAGCCCTCCCCGTACATCGCCTCGATGGCCTTTGCCATGTCAGAATCCGGTTCGGTCGACTTGAATTGCATCTTTGCCGAGTCGATTGACACGCCCTTGTATTTAGCAGTGCCTTGCTTTATCTCAAAGTCGAGCTTCATGCCCATGGACTTGTAGATGTCGCTAATGGCGCCGGCATTCATCAGTTCCATCGAATCTTTCATTACTTGCTCGTAGGCGGGCTGGTCTGCGATTTCGATTGCGTAGGTCATGGCGAAGGGAGGCTTGGCGCCTGAGCTTGCCGACATTGAGAAAGCGAGTGAATCGCCGTAGGATTCGAGTTCTTTGTTTGTCAGGTTTTTGAGCTTGGCCATGTCTTCGACGGAAATGCCGTCTTTACAAATGACACCTATAAAGTCGAATAACCTGTCGTACATCTTTGTCATCATGGGCTTGTCGAGTTTCATTGCAAGATTCATCATCGCGCCGTCTTCGAGATACGGCAGAAGGGTGTTGCGTTTCTTTGATGATTTTGACGCGGTAAGCATTTTGGCGAGAGGCTTGCCTTTGACTGCCGAGACATCGATCGCCAGCTTAAGGGCGTCAGCGCTCGGAGTAATGGACAAGCTTGCGGTATCGACCTCATCGAGGACCACCTTGAGCATTTCCACGTACATATCCATTATCTCGGCCGGCGGACCAATGGCCTGCTGGGTCTCTATATTCGTGAGTTGTTCCGCGACCTCGTCGATCTGGGAAAACAGGAACGGCCCGAAAGTCTTCCCTGCTAATTGCACATTTCCATGCGCCCAGAAAGGCGCCTTGGCGGCGGCGCTTGCCTGGCGTTTGCCCAGAACGGAGCCAAGGGATTTGGCTTTACCCTTTGAGATTGCTCTGGCGACGGCGACGAGTTCGTCATAGCCATTGCCCGGACCGACGAGTGCATACGAGCCGACCTTCTTGATTAGTATTTTTTTGCCCCCCGCGGATATCTTTGAAATACCCTTCTTGTCGGGCTCGGGGCAGTTGGGATTGTCGGAGACAAACTTGTCAAAGTCAGTCAAGGGTATGAGGCCTGCAACGAAAAACTCATTCGGTTTTTCCTGAGACGTTTTGGACGGAGCTAATACGCCGAAGATCGCAAAATCGCCGTCGGTCTTAACATTCTTGAGTGTCGGATCGCCCAGGAGCTGGGCAAGCGGCATGCGCGCCATCATGCTCATAGGTATTGGCATGGGCGAGAGTCCGGCGATATACTCGTCGACGAGCCCCAGGGCCTTGTCAAGGTTGTTTATTCGAACACAGAACAGGGCTTCGGCGGGCACGATATCCAGCAAATCCGCCTGGGCGGGCTTTGGCTGGGCCTGGACCGGTAAGCCGATTAAAAAAAGGACTGATAGACAGACAACAACAAGTTTCCTGGTACGACTTGAACTGAACATGATCTACGCCTCCATAAAAAGATTCCAAAAATGTCAACCGGCCCCAACCCGGCAATTAGTCCTATTATACCGCTTCGAGCACAAAAGTACAGTCGCTCACCCCTAAAAAGACGCATGACCCGCCAAAAAGTAACAAAAATTGTTAAAAAACACTGTCAAAGGCACATTATTTTGACAAATCACCGGTGTGATGGCACAATATGGCCTCGTCCGGACGCGGATGTGTCGGTTTGACGGGATTTCGTTGGGAGATAGTTAATGGAACGATATGTGTTTGCAGACAAGGAGGCGATGGGTGCGGCTGCAGCGGCGGCGGCGGCTGAGGAGATAAAGGCCGCTATCGCCGACAAGGGGCGGGCGAATATCATTCTTGCCACCGGGGCCAGCCAGTTTGAAGTGTTGAAGAATCTTGTCGCCGCCGAGGGTATCGACTGGTCGAAGGTGGTTATGTTTCACCTGGACGAGTATATCGGCATCGGCAGGCAGCATCCGGCGAGTTTTCGTAAATACTTGAAAGAGCGATTCGCCGATCAGGTGTCCGGGCTGAAGGCGACGTACTTTGTTGACGGCGATGCCGAAGACCCGCAAGCGGAGTGCAACAGGTTGGGCGAGATCATTGCCGCACATCCGATCGATGCGGCGATGGTGGGGATCGGTGAGAACGGGCATCTGGCGTTTAATGACCCGCCGGCGGATTTTGAGACGGAGGCTGCTTATATTGTGGTTGACCTGGATGCCAAATGCAGGCGGCAGCAGTTGGGTGAGGGGTGGTTTAGGGCGCTGGATGATGTGCCGGCGCAGGCGATATCGATGAGCATTCGGCAGATTATGAAGAGCCGGTGCATTATCTGCTCGGTGCCCGACGAGCGCAAGGCAGAGGCGGTCAAAGCCGCCGTCCAGAGGCAGGTGAGTAATATGTGTCCGTCGTCGATATTACAGGCCCCTGACAATTGTACGCTTTATCTCGATGAGGCGGCGGCGAGTCTGCTTGCGAAATAATCAAGGGATTGTGCGATGAAAATACCGGGACTGGTTGATCTGCAGGTAAATGGCTTCAAGGGTGTCAACTTCTCCGGCGCGGAGCTTAGCGTCGAGAGTTTCACGGCCGGCTGCCGCCAAATCCTTGACTCCGGAACAAGCGCATTTTTGCCCACGGTGGTTACCAGCAGCCCCAAAGTCTATAGGCATAATCTGCCTCTTATCGCAAACGTGCTGAGACAGGAAGAATTTGCCGGCAGGATGTTGGGCATACATCTGGAGGGCCCGTTTATTTCCCCCGCCGACGGCGCTCGCGGCGCTCACGACGAGCGATGGGTCCGCCATGCCGATATAGAATACCTGCGACAATTGCTCGACTGGGCCGAGGGACAGGTCCGGCTGTTGACCGTTGCCGCCGGCATCGACGGTATCAAGGAGATTATCGAATGCGCGATCGGCGAGGGTGTAACGGTTTCGTTGGGTCATCAGATGGCCGACTCGGCAGCGATTGACAGGGCGGCTGCGGCGGGCGCGCGTGCACTGACTCATCTGGGCAACGGTGTCCCTGCGGTCCTGGACCGCCACAATAACCCGATCTGGGCGGGCCTGGCAAACGACGATTTTTTCGCGATGATCATAACCGACGGCCATCATCTGCCCGACAGCGTCATAAAGACGTTCATCCGCGCCAAGGCCCTCGAAAAGATTATCATCACCAGCGACGCTTCGCCGATAGCGGGTATGCCGCCGGGTCGATACGAGACCTTAAACAACGCCGTTGTCCTCGATGAAAGCGGGCGGCTCTACAATCCGCAGACCGGGTACATGGTCGGCTCGTCGGCTACGATGCTGGATTGCATGAATTATCTCGCATCACTGAGGATGCCGACGGTTGAGCAACTGGTCCGGGTCGGATTCGATAATCCGCTGAAGCTGATCGGTGTCGATGCTTCTGCGATTAGGCCGATGAGAGAAATCGTCTTTGACGAAGAAACGGCATTGTTTACGCCGGTAGAGAACGGATAGAAGTCAGGGAATTTGGGAGTGAATTTATGTTGGGTGTCGACGCAATTGACTGGGCTGTGATCGTTGTTTATCTCGTCGGCATTACGGCGATTGGTGTCTGGGCGGTCAAAAAGGTCAAAAGTTCGGCCAGCTTTTTCATCGGCGACCGAAAGTTCGGCAAGTGGATGATGATGTTTTTCATGTTCGGCTCGGGCACGCACTCCGACCAGGCGGTCGGTGTCGCCGCCAAGACCTTCCGGGTCGGCGCCTCCGGAATATGGTACCAGTGGGTGTGGCTTTTTGCGACGCCGTTCTACTGGATAGCCGCCCCCATATTTCGACGGATGCGGGCGGTTACCACCGGCGATTATTTTGAAATTCGCTACAGTCCCGGCGTCAGTATGCTCTTTGCCCTTGTCGGCATGCTCCAACTAATGATCAGTATCGGCATGATGCTGAAAGGCTCCAGCGCCATGATTACCGCCGTGTCGGGCGGCGCGATCAATCAGGACTACGCCATCATCGCCATGACCGTCATGTTCGTGACCTACGGCATCGCCGGGGGGATGAGCGCGGCGATCTTCACGGATCTCATCCAGGGTCTGCTCACCATCGCATTGTCATTCATGATTCTGCCGTTTGCCCTGTCCGAAGTGGGCGGCATGGCCGGGCTTCATGAGAGAATTACCGATCCGGACATGCTCAGGATAGTGGCACGCGGCGAGATCGGCGTATTTTTTGTTGTCGTTGTCGCCTTGAATTCGCTGATAGGCTGGGTGACGCAGCCGCATACGATGGCCGTCTGCGCAGCCGGCAAGAGCGAGATAGAGGGTCGTGTCGGCGTAACTGTCGGGATGTTTCTAAAGCGCATTTGCACCGTCGCCTGGATGCTCACGGGGCTCTGTGCAATCGCTCTTTACGCAGGGCGCCAGGTGGAGGATGTGGACCACGTTTACGGTCTGATGGCCCATGACCTGCTGCGTAAAATCGCGCCCGGGCTGGTCGGGTTGTTCATCGCGTCGATGTTGGCCTCGGTGATGAGTTCATGCGACGCCTTTATGGTTGCCTCATCAGGGCTCTTTACCAAGAACATTTATAAAAAGTTTTTCGTCCCGCACAAACCCGACGCGCATTATGTCCTTATCGGCAGGGTGGTTTCCGTGCTGATTGTCTTAGGGGGCATCTTTTTTGCATTTGCCCTGGGAAGCGTCGTGCAGATGCTCGAGGTTTTCTGGAAGATATCGGCGATGATGGGGATTGCCTTCTGGGTGGGACTTTTCTGGCGGCGCGCCACGGTGGCGGGCGCGTGGGTCGGTACGTTGGTCAGTTTCGCAGTCATGTTGTTTACCAGTACAATTGCCTTTCAGACAGACGGCGGAGAATACGTACTATGGGATTTCAATGAGCATTTCGCCAAGTTCCTGCCTGCCTTTATGGTCTGGGAAGAAAAGCTCTACTTGCCCTGGCAGATGGTTATTTATCTCGCCACAGGTTTGGTCGGCCTTGTCGTCGCCAGCCTGTTGACCAGGCGCGTGCCGTCGGATCGGCTGGATCGGCTTTATGCGTGTTTGCGAACTCCGATTGGCGCCGATGAGCCTGAAGGTGAGGTGTTTACTCTGCCCGAGGGTGTCGAACCCGCCCCGCGCAAAGTCTTGATTAACCATCCCGATTTTGAGATACCCCGGCCCACTCGCGTTGGCTTGCTTGGGTTTATCGCCTCTTGGGCGGCCGTCGCGCTGCTGATAGGCGCCGTCTACTGGATCATCGGGTTATAACACCAATCTGCGGATGAGCCATATTTTAAGCGGACAGGCTACGAGGATTCTGGTGGTGGGGGCTGGAGGAAGCGGATACAGACGGGGCTTGACAGGGAAATCTTATGGCGTGCAGGGTTTAGTTCGCCGGTTTCCTGGTCTATTCGGAAGACTACTACGCTATCGCCGTTTTGATTGGCGACGAGGCAGAATTTTCCTGTGGGGTCTATGTTGAAATTTCTGGGTGTTTTTATTCCGGCAGTTTCGTGCTCTACGAATGTCAGCGTTCCTTTTGCGGGGTCGATTTTGTAGACTGCAATGCTGTCGTGTCCGCGGTTTGAGCCGTAGAGGAATTTGCCGGTTGGGTGGACGCGGATTTCGGCGCAGGAACTACTGCCTTCGAAGCTTTTCGGGAGCGTATCGACGGTTTGTATTTCGGTCAGGGCGCCGGTAGCGGGGTTGTAGTCGAAGGCGGTTATTGTGCAGTCCAGTTCGTTGATGACGTAAGCTTGTTTGGCGTTTGGGGCGAAGGCGAAGTGTCGCGGGCCTGCGCCGGGTTTCAGGTTTGTCGAGGGTGGGTTGTTGGGGGTTATCGTTCCATTTTCGGCATCGAGAGCGTAAATGTTGATCTTGTCGATTCCGAGGTCTGCAACGTAGACGTAGCGGTTGTCCGGGCTTGGGTTTATCGAGTGGGCGTGGGGGCCTTTCTGACGTCTTTCGTTAATGCTCGAGCCTTCATGCTGGGTGAATCCGGCGGGTTTGGCGAGCCTGCCATCGGGTTGGATTGGGATTACCGCGGCGCTGCCGCTGCCGTAGTTGGCGACGAGGACGTTTTTGCCGGCGCGGTCGATATTGATGTGGCATGGACCTGAGCCTCGGGATGGCTGCTGGTTTAGCAGCTTTAGACTGCCGGAAGAGGCATCGATTGAGAATGCAGTTACGGAACCAGCGCCGCCTGCTTCACTAACGGCGTAGAGGAATTTGCCGGTTGGGTGGATTTCTATGAATGAGGGGCTCTTCAGTTCGGCAGCCAGCGTCGGCGGGGAAAGTTCGCCCGTATCGAGGTCGAGGGTGCTGCGGTAGATCCCTTTGCTGGAATTATTGGGTCGGGTGTATGTGCCGAAATAGACCGGGATGGATTCGCACCAGGCCGTTGACAAGGTCAGCAAAGACAGCAGAGCGGTAATCAGTGATTTTGTGAACATAGGTGAACGTCTCCCTGGACTTAGACCAAATGGTATTTTTCTCACGTATTACGGTATCCTCGCCGATGCGCAATAGTATATCACATCTATCTGGAAATTCAATCCTTTATTAGTCCGGGTTGGTGGGGATTGGGCCTGGGGATTGTATATTGTATATTGTAGATTGTATATGGTGCGGTAAATTGGGTTCGTTTCGCGGTAATCGGGGCTGGCGGGACACCTGGCGTGTGGGAATTGGGTTCGTTTCACATTTTTTGGCGTCTTGGGCCAGGCTGGGGTAGGGGTAAATTGGGTTTGTTTTGCATAATTGCGTTCCTACAGATGGGGGGGAATGCGGATTTTGAGATTCTTGGGTTGTAACTTGATGTGACGGTTGGATAGGCACGGTTTGTAACTCCCCCTGTTTCTGGTGTGGCTTTAT
This sequence comes from Planctomycetota bacterium, assembly GCA_021160785.1. Classification (GTDB taxonomy): domain Bacteria; phylum Planctomycetota; class Phycisphaerae; order Sedimentisphaerales; family Anaerohalosphaeraceae; genus B28-G16. The sequence goes on from JAGHBX010000120.1 coordinate 8,257, forward strand.
CCTTAATTACGTCATGCATTATACCACATTTTGGCCGGAAAAGCAAGTTTTTATCGGGTGGGATGAGGGTTTTAGCCGCGAAAAGGCACAAGAAGCACAAGAGGAATGATGAATGTCGAACTGATTAATTTCGAATTTCGAAGGGTGGTGGATGGGCCTAATGACTATTTTCTATTGCGGAAGGTGCGAGACGGCTTTCGATTGGGTCGGTAGTAAAAAGGGCGTATTGCACAAAGCTACCAAGCGACAAGTGCGGGCTATTGTCCGGATGAAAAAAGACGGAGAGCGGATAACCTCCATCGCCGAAGTTACCCGTTTGAGCCGTCCTACCGTTTATCGAATCCTCCAACGAGTCGAAGACGGACAGTTATCTCTTTCGCCTCACCATCAAACCGCCCAAGCCGAGAAGTAAGAGCGTGGTGGGTTCGGGGACGGTGGCCACACCATACATATTACGATCTCGCCCCCTGTCCGTGGAGGCGTCGTACTGCTGTAGGAGGGTGATCGTCCCAGCCGAGACGTCCTTGGCGTACACCGACATCCATCTGTAAGCTGCAGATGTTCCAAATTCGTGGACGGAAATATCATCCCCCGTATCGACAAACCCCGCCTGAATTACCCACTCCATCCCGGCTGAGTGGAGGTATGGGTCCCAGCCCGAGCCGCTTTTCCCGCCTTGGCCCGGACCGTGGCCTAAACGGTTGTCGAACAGTAGATACATCGTAGCATCCTGTGATAACGTGACGTCTAACTCATAGTACTGAGTTTTTTTGTCATTGTTGGCAACCTTGATATATTCCGCACCGACCAGAGCCTCCGGTATTTGTTCGTACTCATAGGTGCGGTCCACAAAGACGAGCGCATCCTCCACGAGTGGCCCTGCGATTTCTGGGTAAGTGTTACTACTATTGCGCCGTTGTATACCCGTGATGGTTGCTGCCGATGTAACCTGCGCTGCGACAGTACTTATAGCCAGTGCCAATCCCAAAACTAACATCTTCTTATACATCATCATAATCTCCCTTCTAAAAAATGTTAAACGTATCTCCCGTGCACGATGCGCACAACGTTGAATTATGGGGGATGCTCCTCAGGAAGGGCTTCCCATCACACTCCAAGATACATTATGGCTATTTTTACCGGACTGTCAAGAGAAACCGGGGGAAATTGTATTTTTCTAAATTTTTTTCCGGCCTAAAAATAATGGTATAGGGTCGTTGTTAAGTCCTTATCCTTAAACAATCCCCTACAAATCCGATATACCTATGTTTTATACGTATTTACGACACTGTAGGTGCACCATATAGTTTTTTATCTTTACTTCTTAGGAATTTCCTTTATATTTCCCTATATGGCGGACAAAGTAAAAAAGGCTATAAGACACGGGACTACGTCAACCAAACCTTTAGGACTTGCTGTTGTAATTATCCCCAGCGAAACGGTAGGGCACGTAGAAAGAAAGATTGAGTTTTCAGGCCGGACGTGGTAGGGTGTTTTGGCAAGTCATTCAGATGGCCGAACAGACATGAGCAGGAAATCCCGGTCGAAACTCGTTGTGTAAAGGAGCCGACAATGCGTAATCGATTCTTGATCGCGGGGGCGATTTTTGCAGTTATCTGTGTGGCGGGCTTGCAGGCCGCCGAGCCGGTTAATCTGGCGCCGAAGGCGAAAGTGTCGGCCTCCAGTGAATACAGCAGCGATCACCTGGCGCGATGGGCGATCGACGGCAAGATCCCCGAATTAGAGTGCAAGGCCGACGAAAAACAGGCCTGGTGCGTTCGCGGCAGTGAGGGCATGCATGGTGAATTTACGCTTGAGTGGCAAGAGCCCGTCGAGGTTGCCGAGATCGTTTATTTTGGCCGGACGGGGCAAATTATCCAGGAGTGCTTTAAGGATTATGAAGTGTACCTGGACGATGCAGCCAAGCCGGTCGCCAAGGGCGTGTTTCAAATGCGGCACGGGCCGCAGCGGGTAGCCGTGCCGAAGAGCACAGTCAAAAAAATTCGTATCAAGTTTCTGTCGGCGTATCCGGGGGCGCCTAATCCCGGCGCGTCGGAGATTGCGGTATTCGGCGCGTCGCCCGGTGACAAACAGCTATCACGTATGCTCCTCCCCGCCGACGAACGGACACCCGAATCGCAGACACTGCGCAACGATCTGTTGGCGGGCCGGATGAACTTTCGTGATATCCTGCTGGTCAAGCGACATGCCCTGAATATCTCGCATGTGTATGTCTACCATGCCGAAGGCTACCAGGCCGGCGGCGGACTCTACGTTTACACGCCCGACAAAGACGGCGGCAATCTGCGTTGTATTGTCGATTCGTCGGACGGTATGATCACAACCGCCGATCTTTCTTATGACGGAAAAGAAGTTGTCTTCGCATGGAAAAAAGGAGGGATCAGGCTTTGCAATCCAGTTGCGATGCTCGAAGATATCGACCGCTCCGTGCCCGACAACAACTACCAGGTCTACCGCGTAAACATCGACGGGACGGGTCTCAAGCAGCTCACCCTTGGTCAATCGAACAACCTCGATCCCTGCTGGCTGCCGGACGGTGGAATCGCCTTTATCTCCGACCGCAAGCCCGCTTACGCATATTGCTACGTGGTGACCTCGCCGGTCGTCTACAGGATGGATCATGACGGGCGGAACCAGAAACGGCTTTCAGCGAATTACCTGATGGACTTTACGCCCTCGGTGCTCAACGACGGCCGCATCATATACACGCGCTGGGAGTATGTCGATCGTGCGGCATGCCCCATCCAGAGCCTCTGGGCGATCAACCCGGACGGCACGGGCCTGACCGGTTATTACGGCAACCGTGTTCTGTCGCCCGGCACTTTCATGGACGCCCAGCCCGTCCCCGGCACCAACACTATTCTTGCCACCGCCACCAACCACAACGGACCTTGTCGCGGGGGGATCGTTCTCATCGACCCCTCCAAAGGCGCCAATGCCAAAGAAGCGGTAACCAATCTAACACCGGAGGTGGACATCTACCGGCTCGGTGGTGTATACGGCAACGGATTCCGTGGGCCGTATGAAAAGCCCTTCCCTCTCGGAGACAGCAGATATCTCGTTTCCAGTAACGGCAGGCTGCAACTTCGCAACTTCGACGGCGACAGGGTAACACTGCTCAGAACCGACCGTGGATTAGGCTTTTACTGCGCCCAGCCGATACGCCGGTCAAAGCTGCCTCCACAACTCACCGGCGGTCCGATGGATCGCGAGACCGTATTTCCCGAAGACGGAAGTGTGTCGGGGGCATGGGCTACAGTGTTCGTCCGTGACGTCAACGAGGGCCTTGCACCCCATGTCAAGCCCGGACAGATCAAGCAGATCGCCGTCGTCCAGGAGATTGAGAAGAGTACTCATACGCCTCAAAATAATGTTCGTCTCGACGGAAACGGCAGACGCAACATCGCCGTCTTCGGGTATCAGTTTCCGCTCGTGTCATGCGGTGCGACCTATGCACCGAAGAGGCTTTGGGGCTTTGCCGATGTTAAAGCCGACGGCAGCGCCGCCTTCCACGTTCCTGCCGAGGTGCCGATCTATTTCATGGCGCTGGATGCCGAGGGACGGGCGGTTCAGCGGATGAGGAGTTTTACCCACATGATGCCCGGCGAAGTGCAGGGCTGCGTTGGCTGCCACGCCAACCGCAACTCGGTAGCCCCTAAAATGCTCAAGCGTATGGCAATGCGGATTACTCCGCAGGAACTGGCGCCGCCGGCGTGGGGAGTCGCGGGTTTCCGCTATGACCAGGTGGTCCAGCCCGTGCTGGACACGTACTGCATCGAGTGTCACAACGAGCGCCGACAGCCCGCCGACGTGGATCTCACCGGCGACAAGACCGACTTCTTCAGCGTCTCGTACGACATTCTCGCCAGAAAAGGCACACAAGGCGAACGCAACTTCCTGAACCATGGTAGCCCGGTGGGTCCGGCCGGCGACGCCGCACGCGGGATGAGCCCTTACACGTCATGGATATGGACGATCAACGGCGCCGGCCACAACGTTCTGGAAATCGAACCGCGTCGCTGGGGAAGT
>JAGHBX010000419.1 GCA_021160785.1 Planctomycetota bacterium
GGCGTCGAAGGGAACGGCTTTGGCCCTGTCGAAACCGTCGCCGTCGTAGTCGAGTTCTTCGTGGTCGGGCGTGTTGTTTTTGTTCTTGTCGTCCGGTTTTCCGTCACCGTCATCGTCGGCGTCGAGATTGTCGCCTATACGATCGCCGTCGGTGTCCTTAGTCTCGGAGGCGTCGAGCGGGAAGGCGTCTTCTGTATCGGCGGCACCGTCGTTGTCGTCGTCCGGATCCCGGTTGTTGTCGAGGCCGTCGTTATCGATGTCGGGCGGGCCGTCGGGGGTGATGAGCAGGGCTATGTCAACGGCAAAGTCGGGAACATTGAGTGTTTGTTTGCCGTTAGCAACGTCGATGGTTTTCAGAATGCGCGCCGTCGCCGGGTCGTACCAGTAGCCTTTTGCGCTTTTAGGCGCGTCGATGGTGATTTTCAGATTCGCAAGCGGTTTTTCGTGATTGCTGAAATGATGGAGATAGACGCCGGCTCGCTTCTTTGACGCCAGGCCCCACGCCCGCGCCTGCCGGGGGTCCGAGACCTTTACCTCGACTGTGCGAACATCCTTGTCGAGTCGATATGCAAAATCCTGCATGGCGCGGACGTACTGGCGTTCTTCGGGTCCGAGCCAGATGTTCATAAAGTGGCCGTCGCGGGCGTAGCTCGTGTTCCAGAAAATGAACGCAATCTCGTTGAAGAATGCCGTCCAGTTACGAATGCGCATTCGCACGGCGGAGCAGTCGTCCCATACGCCGCCGACGCCAGGCGGTCGTTTCTTCCTGTCAACATGATTGCCCTGCTCGCCAACAACGACGGGTTTGTTGTGTTTTTTCCAGTTGGCGGCGCGGGATGCCGTTATTTTGTCGGATTCGAGTTCGCTTTCGCGCTGATACCAGTGGGGTGCGTTGATTTCGATGCCGTCCATGTGCGGTCTTTCCCAGCTTGTCGTGATGGGGTGTTTGTATGGGTCGATGGAGCGCAGGTACGGGATCATAATTTTGTACCAGCCGTCGGCGGCGTGCTGCTCGTTAAGGAACTCCCAGAAGTCAATATACGCCCCCCAGCGATCCACCGTGTACTTTATGAACCGTTTGACTTTTTCCATTTTTTCGGCGTCGTCGGGCTCGTCGTTAAAAACCTTCTGATAGCCGAAAATGCCGTAGAAGAATCTGAAACCGTACCTGCGGGCATATCGAACGAGCTGGTCGGTCATGATGCCTTCCTGAACAAGGTAATTGTCCAGGTCGCGGTAGAGAACGTAGGAGCAGTTTTGCTGTGAGAAACGATAGAGGTCAAAGCCGCACTGCGAGAAGTATCGAAAGTAGACATCGGCGTTCTGAGGATTTTCGGAGGTACCGCGCACAAACATCGGGCCTTTGGGAAGCGGCGGCGGGTCTTTCAGGTCGGTGCGAAAGGGTCCTTCCATGGAGCAGGTATCCAGCACCGAGCCGGTGGCGGAGTTGTCGCCCCAGCAGTCCTGCAGCCCGATGGGAAAATATGCACTGCCGTCGTCGAACACAAATCGAAAGGGATTGTCGGGATGAATCCGAACAAAACCGGGATTCGGCGTGCGCCCCTTTACGCACATGAAGGCGCCGTTTCCGGTTGCCCGGTCGCCTTTGGCGTTGCTAAAGATGTAGCTGAATTTCCACAAGCCCCGGCGGTGCGGCGCAAATCGGGCCTTCCAGATATTGCGGTTTTGAAAATGATACGAAACCTGACGGCGACCGCCCGTGCCGTTTTCGGCCTGTATCCGAGCCGGCTGAGATGAACCGTAATGAAATCCGCCCACGCTGATTTTCTCACCTGCCTGCGAGGTGAAGATGACGTCGATATCAACGTCAAAGAAAGGATTGTCATAGGTGTTATCATTGGCAAATGTTATTTCAAAGACGTCATAGAGAGGCACAAATGCAGTGTTCTGCGTGTGCTCGACGCGGAAGCCAGCAGCTTGTGCGAAAGTTCGCCGAGCAGTGTCGCCGGCTGCAGCGGCGGGTAATAGAAAGACCGCAACAGCAAAGATCAGCGTATTTCTGATTATTGACATTTTTTCGTCCTCCTGCTTATGCAAAAGGGGCGCTTCGGTTGATTATGGACCATATTACCAAAAGAAGTCCCGCAATGCCACTGTGTTTGCAACTTTTTGCAAGGGGCTGCGGGGCTCGAAGATACGATGGCGGACATTTGTCGGGATCCGGATATGTTGCACATCGCCGAGCGATGAGCTATAATCGCCAATGGCCGGTTGAAATGCCGGATGGATTGTCAAGTGTTTCTCGTAGAGGAGTGTCAGGATGATGACTTGCAGGCAGGTGGCGGCGGTTGCGGCTCTTTTGGTGGCGATGGCGATCAACGTAACTGCGACGGATTGTCCGGCGGCGGGTCCGTCGAATTCGGGGGGCAATGTTCTCTGGTACACCCGGCCTGCGGATAAATGGACCGAGGCGCTTCCACTTGGCAACGGACGGTTGGGGGCGATGGTGTTCGGGACTCCGCAGCGAGAGCGGCTTCGATTGAACGAGGAGAGTCTGTGGGCGGGAGAGCCTGCCGATCCCGTTGTTGAAAATGCACCCCAAATATGGCGGCGGATCCGGGAGTTGATATTAGCCGGGAAGATTTCCGAGGCCCGCAAGCTGGGTCTTGACAAGTTGACGATTTCGCCCACGTCGTACCGGTCGTATCAGCCGCTCGGGGATCTCTGGATCGAGTTGGATCATCCCAAGTCGGTAACCGGCTACCGCCGCGATCTGGACCTTGCTACGGGGGTAGCCCGCGTCGAGTATGTCGTCGACAAGGTCAGGTGGATGCGGGAAACGTTCATCTCCGCCGTCGATGACGTAATGGTGGTCCGTCTGCGGACCGACAAGCCGGGCGGCATTCAGGCCACGGTCCGTTTGACAAGAAGCAAGGACGCGCAAATCACCGCCGCCGGAGACAACCGTCTGCACATGGACGGACAGATCGTCGATATCGCCGCACCGCAGGCCCGTGACGACAATCGCGGCGGTTCGGGTCCGGGCGGAGAGCACATGCGATTTGCCGGGCGACTGGGCGTTCGCGCCAAAGGTGGAAAAGTGCGAGCCGACGACGATCATCTTATCGTTGCGGGGACCGATGAGGTGATTATACTATTCACTGCGGCGACGGATTATAACCTCGACAAGATGAACTACGATCGGTCGATCGATCCGGCGCACACGGCGGACGCCATCCTCAAGAAGGCATCGAAGAAGTCGTGGGCGCAGCTTTACGACGACCACGTCAGGGAGCATCGCGCGATCTTCGACCGGGTCTCCATCAATCTGGGCGGTTCGAAGCAGCAACTATCGCCGACGGATAAGCGACTAAACGCCGTGAAGGCGGGAGCCCAGGACCCGGCGCTGACAGCATTGTATTTTCAGTTCGGGCGATATCTGTTGATGTCAAGCTCGCGCCCGCCCGGCAGGCTCGGCGCCAATCTGCAGGGGATATGGAGCGACCGCATGTGGGCGCCGTGGGAGGCGGACTACCATCTCAATATCAATCTGCAGATGAATTACTGGCCCGCCGATCTTTGCAATCTGTCCGAGACGGTCGATCCGCTGACCGACTGGTTCGAGCAACTGACGCTAAGGGGGCGGCTTTCGGCAAAGAGACTCTACGGCGCCGACGGCTGGGTGGCGTTTACCTGTACGAATCCTTTCGGCAGGACAACGCCGAGCGGGTCGACGAAGAGTTCGCAGTTTCAAAACGGCCAGTGCGATCCGTTGGCGGGGGCATGGATGGCGATGACGTTGTGGCGGCATTACGAGTTTACCCAGGATGAGGACTTTCTCCGCGAGCGGGCCTATCCGATTCTAAAGGGCGCGGCAAAGTTTATCTTAGACTATCTTGCCACCGACGCCGACGGATATCTGGTGGCGGCGCCGTCCACATCGCCGGAGAATAGCTACATTCATCCCGAAACCGGGCAGGCGGTGCGTCTCACTCGCGGATCGACATATCACAACCAGATTATACGGGCGGTTTTCGATGCGGTAGTCCAATCATCGAGGATACTGCGCACCGACGAGGCATTTGCCGCGCGGCTGAAGGAATCTGTTACGAAGCTGCCGCCGCTGAAGATCGGCGCCGACGGCACAATCCGGGAATGGATCGAAGACTATAAAGAGCGCGAGCCCGGCCACCGGCACATGAGCCACCTGATGGGGCTGCACCCGTTTGACCAGATCACGACCGACACGCCCAGGCTGTTAGCGGCGGCGGGCAAAACGATTGCACGGCGCTTGCAGCACGGCGGAGGCCATACCGGCTGGAGCCGCGCGTGGATTATCAATTTCCAGGCCAGGCGCCTCGACGGCGAGCAGGCCCGCGAGCATGTTCGGCTGCTCCTGCAAAAGAGCACGCATCCGAACCTTTTCGACAATCATCCGCCGTTTCAGATCGACGGCAACTTCGGCGGCACGGCGGGCATCGCCGAGATGCTCCTCCAGAGCCACACCGGGCGAATACACCTTCTGCCCGCCCTGCCGAAAGACTGGCCCAACGGCCACATCCACGGTCTGAAGGCGCGCGGCGGTTTCGAGGTTGACATCGACTGGAAAGACGGCAAGCTCACCACCGCCACGATACACTCACTCGCAGGCAAGCCCTGCAAGGTCCTCTACAACAACAAGACCATCCAACTGAACCTGAAAAAAGGAAAGTCGCACACACTGACACAATGATATATGGAGGTAGTTTTATGCAGAGAGATATGGCGATTTTGTTTGTTGTTTTGTTTGGCGGGTTTCTTGCTGCCGGAAACTGCTGCTATGCCAAAGAAAATGTTGCTGTCAGCTTCGATGCCGATGACGCTATGGTTTCGTTTGCCGTTGGCGACATCAAAAAGGCGCTGCTGGATGCGGGTTATTCGGTTCAGGAGGGGGCTGCGGATAAAAAAGTCGTTTTTTCGATTTTTCCGGCGGGGATGGGGCCGCAATCGTTTCGCATCCACACCGAAGAGCCCGACACAATCAGGATCGTGGGAGGTGATTCGTTGGGGGCGATGTACGGAGGACTGGAGTTGGCGGAGCAGATCGCACTCGGTGAGAACCTCGATACCGTGCGGAACATGGCCCGCAAGCCTTACCTGTTTCGTCGCGGACTCAAGTTCAATATACCGCTCGACGCCCGCGCGTGCACCTACGACGACACAGGAACGGCCGCCCAGGAGAATATCGGCGTGATGTGGGAGTTCGATTTCTGGGAGGAGTTCCTGGACACCCTGGCCCGCAATCGCTACAACGTCCTGACGCTCTGGACGAACCACCCTTATCCGACATGGGTGAAGCTCGATGAGTACCCCGGCATCTCCTACGACGATGTCTGCGTTCTGAGAAAGCCGGTCGATACGAAAACCAATCGCCACTTCGACAATATCGACCTGCTCGACGCGGCAAACGTCAAGGTGGTCAAGAAGATTTCGATCGATGACAAGATCGCTTTCTGGACGAAGGTCTTCGACCACGCCGAGGCGCGAGGCATCGAGATATACATCTTCCACTGGAACATCTACACGTTCGGCGCCAAAGGCAAGCACGGCATCGACGATATGCCGGATAATCCCAGGACCACCGAATATATGCGCTACTGCATCAGCGAGTTTTTGAAGACGTATCCGCAGGTCGACGGCATCGGCGTAACCGCCGGCGAGCACGTGGACCGGAAGCGCGTTGCGAAGGTCGGCGGCGTCGAGCAATGGCTGTGGCAAACCTATGGCCAGGGCGTTATGGATGCAAAGAGACGCCAGCCCAACCGCAAGCTGCGTTTTATCTTCCGCCAGCATAAGGCTAACCTCGGCAGGATCGTCGAGGCATTCAAGGGTTTCGACGGGCCGTTCAATACCGGGCATAAATACGCCCGGGCCCGTCTCTACTCGACGTCGACGTCGCCGTATCTCGATATGGAATATCGCAAGGACCTGGAGAAAAACAAAGTGCCCTGCTGGCTGAACCTGCGCAACGACGACATCTTCGTCTTCCGCTGGGGCGACGCCGATTATGTGCGCGAGTTTCTGCAAAACGTCCCCCGCGACCTCATGCGATTCGAGGCGGGTTTCTACATGGGGCCTGACGGTTTTATCTGGGGCCGCGAATTCGTCAGCAAGGACCCGGCGTTGTCGGGCAGACTGGAAATCGACAAGCACTGGTATCGATTTATGCTGTGGGGGCGGCTGGGCTATGACCTGACGCTGTCGCGCGGCTATTTCGAGAAGCGACTCCGGCAGCGTTTTCCGACTGCCGGCAGCAGTCTCCTTTACGATACATGGGCGGCCGCCTCGCAGATAATTCCGCAGGTCAACCGCTTCTACTTTAGGGTCAACGACTTTCAGTTTTCGCCCGAGGGCTGTATCTTCAACGGCGGTTTTCTAACCGTGGACGCCTTCTTCAAAGAC
>JAGHBX010000632.1 GCA_021160785.1 Planctomycetota bacterium
GTATTTACCCTCTACGGGCTCGATATAAGACCACGGCAAACGAAGGTAAACGGTTGAAACTCCCGGGAAATCATCGAGCGTATCCGACGGAGCAAGTTTTGAACCATAGTTTCTGGTAACATTAGAATAAAAGTGCATAGTCCAGCCCATAGCCGGATTAACGAGTGCCGCACCGGTATCTTCAGGATGCACAACGGTGAGTTTCCGGCCCGCGAACGCAACCGATGATCCGACCGCAAGTATTGCCGAGAGCATCAGAACCTTCTGCCACTTCTTATTCACTTTGCTCGCCTTTTTAATTTACGTTTGCTTTAATCTTCCAGTTTCCAGCTTTGACAGAATACTTAATCCATTTGTCATCTTCGCCAACATAGCTGCCCGCAGGAGCTTTGCCGGATTTATAGACTAATTTGCCGTTTAGATGGATATTGGCTGGATTTATCTCTTTTGGAACACCAATGATCGCCTCGGTTCCCCTGGGAACAGTCAGGTCCATACTTAAGGTCTTCTCCTTGTTCAGCCTGAGCTGGATGTTGCCATACTTTGTCGGTACAACCACACGAATCCTTTTTAATGGACCCATCTGCGGCAAGACAGCAAATTCTTCAAAGCCTGGTTTTGTTGGAGCAATTCCTGCGGCATATTGACTTAACACAGTTAGTGCTCCGCCCGACCAGGCGTGATTATATGTCCCATTACCTACACGATCCTTACCACCGCCAAAATTCTCGTACAAAGTAGTGATAGGCGCATCGATCATAGAAGCAAAACGTTTTTTCGTCCGCTCGACACCCTGCCCTGGAACGTCCAGCAAATAAAGTGCTTCCATGACATACTTTTCCATATACGGGCTGGCATGATATTGATTGGACAGGACTAACCGGATGAGAGGATAATACTCCTTTTTGGCAAGGCCGGCGACAACGGCCATAGCATTTGCACGGTCATCTGTCTTACCGTCATAAGCGGGCGAATGGTACCTGTCGCCGCGCCAGAAAGTCTCGTTGAAATTCGCTTCGATGGATTCCATCTTTGTCATATACCCGGCAATGTCGGACTGTTCACCTGAAAGTTTTGCCATCTCAACTGCTGCTTTCAATGCAAGATACAGCCAGGCGTTTTCAAGAACCGCGACATCCTTGTTATGCCCCCAGTCAGTCCAATCCCAGTCACCGGCGCGGTGAATTACCAGCCCGTCTTTGCCAATTTCCCACAGGCTCAGATAATCCCGAACATGCGGATATACATCGACAATCGTCTGCTTGTCGCCGGTATACCAGTAATACGTCCAGAACCCGTGCCAGCCGACACTTGCGAGTATCTGACGGGGCAGTTCCCAATTCCACGTACCGTCCTTCTTCTGTTTACCGCCCGACATCTCTTTAGACATCGCCCACCACTGGGAAACTCCCGCCGGCACCGGTGAATAGATCACCTTGTCAGGACGCTGCCACCTGGCCAATTCGTAAATACCCTTTTTCGCAAGCAGCGGCCCCTTCTCAGCATCGAAAACATAAAACGCCTCGCCAAGTTCATTTACAGCATCACCCCACCATTGCGCACGCTCACGGTCTGGACAATCCATATAATTGTCACGCATCGTGACATACAGAGTTCGCTTTGCTTTTTCCCATAGGGTATTTAGCCTCTCGTCGTCGCAATCGAACGTTCCGACAAAATCAGCGTTATAACCGGTTTCGCGGTATTTAACTTCGAGTACTTTAACCTCCTTCGGCATGGTGTATTGAATTTCATGGCCGTTCATCCAGCCCAGAGATTCGTATTCCTGAATTCCCCGACGTGAAATATATTCGGCGCGCACCGTCGGGCCATTCGGCATATTGTTATAATTATCACCCTGCATGTTGACGGTCATAGAAGCTGGTGCGTCAATTTTCAGATAAGGCGTAACCTGGCAATTATACGGCAGGACGCCGATGACAGTTTTTGTACCGTCATCATTGTATTTTTCTGCCACTTCTTTATAGTCAATTATCCCGGTGTTTTTCCATTGCAGGATTGGACGCTTTTCAAGGCGGTTCCACGGAGCGACCGGGGGTTTTCCAAATTCGACAGATTCTGACCAGCCGGAATAATCATAATTGGACTTATACCAGTCTGCGATATCATTTTGTGCGTCAAACTTTATATTAGGTTCGGCTAATCGCCAGTTCGGATGCGGCTTACCGGTCGAGCTGTAAGCCGGATGCTGCTTCACTTTCCAGGAAGAATCACTGACAATTCTTTTGCCGTCAATATCCGCATCGAAGATCAACCCGGCCTTGCCGCTGCTGTTATGAGCAAAACCATGCTTGCCCCAATACCAGACAAGAACGGCAATTGCATTTTTACCCTTTTTAAGATGCCCCGTGAGGTCAATTTCGTCATAATATGTATCTTTCGGAGTAGGTCCGCGTTTGAGTTGTCCTTCAAAGACGACCATCTCGTCATTGATCCACAGCCAGTATTTGCTGTCACAAGCGATATTGGCAACCGCTGTTTTCGGAGATTTGCTTAGTTCAATGTCATTTCGAAAGCAGTACCAAATATTCGGCTTGGAGACTTGATCACTGCCGATCCATACTCCCTGCCACTGGCGGTCTGCCGAAGCAATGCCCGAAAAAACTAAAACATAAAAAACCATAAAAACAGTCATTCTGTTAAACTTTAAAACGCACGGTAAGTTCATTTGCCTTGAGCCTTCCACTTTTCCATAAGATTAACATTTCGTTGAACTTCTTTGGCGTATTCCGAATTACCTCTTTTAGCCTGGCCGTCAATATATACCTTCATATCACTGTCGAACATTGCATCCGATTCGCCGAACCTGCCCTTGTCATCTGACTCGATGATCCAGTTTGCGTCTGGACCAGTCAGGCCCATCGTATATCGCTTCGTTGTCAAAGACGAAATTATAGTCGGTCTTTCCGTACCTTTTAAATGTCTCACTGGTATTGCAAGTATAATATCCGGCCTCTTTGAATAACTCGGGTATTAGTTTTATATGTGATGGCAATGTGTGCTTGACTGTCCCGCGGCTACTGCGATGGTTATGCGCACCGATCGCCGTCTGATACATACGCCCGTGCGGTCCTTAACATCGTCGAATAAAAATCCGTACCTGTAACAGGCTCTTTGCAACATCACTTGGTATTTTCCCTTTGCGCCTTTTGTTTCCTTCGCGCCCTTTGTTTCCTTTGTGCACTTTGTCGATTTGGCCGATTTTCTTCAGTCGTCTCTGACGCCGCTCTTTTCCCGTCGAGATACCAGTCGAAGTACCGGTTACCGGTATCAGTATTCTTAGCGGGCAAACCGGGAGGCTGAAGGCTTCGGCTCCAAGTCTCCAGATCAGTACGCAGTTGGCGGGCCAGTTCTTGATGCTCTTGCAGGAGGTTGTTCTTCTCCTCCTTATCGCGTACCAGATCGAACAGATACTCCCTGTCGCCACCTATCAGATATTTCCAATTCCCTTTGCGTATTGCAGCCTGTCCGGCCCAACGCCAATAGAGTCGCTCGTGGGGAACAGACTTGTTCTTGCCGGTCAGATAAGGAATAAGGTTGACGCCGTCGAGAACCGGATCATCCGGCAATTTGGCCAAAGCGTTGGCAGTAGCCGCTACATCCAGGGAGATCACTGGATGGGAGTAGAGCTGGCCGCCCGGAATCACTCCTTTCCAATAGACCACAAAAGGCGTTCGGATACCACCTTCGGTCAACATACCCTTTTCGCCATTCATGGGATCGTTGAGGGATCCATCCCAGCCCGGCCCACCACCGGGAGTATCCCTCTTGTGGATCTTGAGTGGGGCACCATTGTCGCTAATGAAAAAGATCAGCGTATTGTCTTCAAGCCCATGATCACGCAGGGTATCCATAATTCGCGCTACGCCGTCGTCCACTGCTGAGATCATGGCCAGGGCCTTGCGGCGCCGTTCGGGCATTTTGCCCGGGAAACGCTTGAGGTATTTTGGAGGTGGATCCAGGGGAACGTGTGGAGCACGACATGCAAGATAGAAAAAAAACGGCTGATCCTTGAAACGCTTGATGAACGAAGCGGCGAAGCTTGAGATCATATCGAGGTGGTAGCCTGTGCCCTTCTGATCGGACGGGGCTATATCCTGGCCCTGCAGATTCATATTCCAATAGCCGGACCCGGTGTTGTTCTTGTTGAAGAACTTGTCAAAGCCATGATCCCCAATTCTGTCTTTCGCTCCGAGATGCCACTTACCCGCCATACCGGTCACATAACCCGTTTTCTTTAGACGCTCGGCAATGGTCAAGGCCTTATTGAAGCCGACAAGCTTGTCCCGGTTTGATTCCAGGCCCAACTTATTCTGGTACTGGCCGCTGAGCAGGCCGCCTCGTGACGGGACACACTGCGGTGCCGTTACGTAGCCATCAGTCATGCGCACGCCGCCCTTTGCCAGGGCATCGATGTGAGGTGTCTTCACGTCATCGAATATGCCCTGACAGCTCAGGTCGGCATAGCCGTGATCATCCGTGAATATTACGATGATATTGGGTTTGATATCCTTTGGGGAGTTATCCATACCTTCCACAGCGGATCCGCAGAATATTCCTGCAATCGCCGTTGTGGCCGTTCTTATGAACTCGCGTCTATTCATTTTACTCCTGACCTTAATCTAAGATTGCCCATTCATCTGACATTTCCCATTTAACTGTTTACTAAACATTATTCTACTCTTAAAGCCAACCTACGAAGTATGCCTTAAATTAGGATGGACTTTAGCCCGTGCGGTCCTCTTGGTTCGTGGTTTCTTTTTGGGCGGCTTTGCATTTGGATCATATTTGGAGCCAGCCGTGTCTCCGGATAGCTTGAGCCACTCCTTCAAGTACTGGCGATGTTCATCCAGAACCTTTTCGTATTTCGCCGAATTGCTAAGATTCTGCATTTCGCCGGGATCATTCTCCATGTCTATCAGGGACTCTCTGGAGGCGCCGGAGTCGTAGACGCAATACTTGAACCTCTTGCTGCGAATCATTCGACACCAGCGATTCTCAGAAGCAACATACGAGCGCCAGGCAGTAACCGGCTTGCCTTGTGCTATCTGGCGAAGGCTCTTGCCCAAAAGATGCTCAGGCACTTTAATTTCTGCGTAATCACATAATGTCGGCAGGATATCAAGCCCCGTGGAAACCAGATGATCCTGGTCCGCTCTACCGCCGCCGATGACACCTGTGTACTTAATGATGAACGGTACTTTTACCGATTCATCGTAGAAGAGCCCCTTTGATGCTAATCGATGGCTTGCATCCATGTTGCCATGATCGCTGGCAAACACAACCAGCGTCTTTTCTGTCAGTCCGGCATCTTTGAGACCCTTGAGGATTCGTCCAATCTGTTGATCCACCTCCTCGGTCAGACGACAGTATATCCAGCGGTTGATGCGCCAATCTCGCTCGCTGAATGTCTTGCGCATAGTGAGGCTGGGAGTCACTGCCGTGGAGCTTAGACGAGCTTTGATGGCTTCGGGTTCCATCTGTGGTATTGCGTAGTTGTCAGGTAGTGGCGGGAGCTGATCAGTAGGAAGAGAAGATGCTTGACTGTACAACCTGTCCACACTCGCCATATTAGGCTTGTTTTTACCCTGGGAGGCGAGGTACGCATAGCAAATATCATGCGGATTGATGAATGATGCTACCGCGAGAAAAGGCTTATTACGTTTCTTCTTTATGAATTGGATGCACGCTTCCGGCAGCTTGTCACGCTGATCACTGAAATACTTGTCGTAACCGGCATTTCTGGGGTCAAGTTTGCTGGTCATATGGATTTTCCCACCATAGAACGTGTCGTATCCAGCCCGTTTCATTATCTTGCCCATGGAATTATCAGCAACCTTGTCCGGGATATTTGTCCTTTTCATCCCGGAGTTATTGTCAAAGGCCCCCAGACGTCCGGGCATAACACCCGTCGCCATGCTTGTGCGGCTGGGCACGCAAACGGGATTGGCGCAATATGCTCGCTCGAATCGGACACCTTCTCGGGCCAGACTGTCCATAGCCGGGGTCTTGAGCCATTTGTTACCAGTGCAACTCATCATACCTGCATGCTGCTGATCCGTCATGATAAACAGTATATTCGGCTGTTTTTTCGGAGCAGCACCGAGCACGTCAGATACCCGGAGTGAAACAGCCGCTGCTGCGCATGCCGCCATGAATTCTCTTCTTGTGTGCTTATTCATATTGGTTACCTTCCTCGGTTGTTCTGTGGAGCGGGGCTTGTTCGTTCTATACCTATACTTGGCCACCGAATTGACAAGTACCCGATCTGAACTCTCATTCTATCGAAAATTCCATTCCTTTATCAATCTACCGTCGGAATCTCGCAGTCGTATCCATTCAAAATGTACTGTTCCCTGAGAAGAAGCAGGTGATATTCTTAACTTCTTTACCGAATTGGCAAACGGCAAATTGACACGGTGTTCGTGCCAGAGCCCATCATCTGCAACGCTAAACTCCGCCGACCATTTCTCTTTGAAATCCCTCTTTGCGCCCGCCCAATAGACTCGCCCCTGCCCCGAGGCCGATAAAGACCGCATCCTGAATTCCAGCACATGCTTTCCAGGCGTGACGGCCA
>JAGHBX010000382.1 GCA_021160785.1 Planctomycetota bacterium
ACATAATGGACGACGTCGCACCCGCCGGCTGGACCGCCTCGGGCGTCGAGGTCATACACACCATTGACTGGACCGGACAGAAACAGCAATTAGCCTGTGCAAAAGAGCGGCACGAAAGCGGCGACGTGTGCCTGTTCGTACCCCTGACGGGCAAATTCGTGGAAGTATTCACCGAGTATTCCGACCGGCTCTACGTTGCCGACGTAACCGGTGACTGGCGCGAAGAAATCATCGTCCTAAACAAGAGTCAACTGCACATCTACGAAAACAAAACGAAGAATCCGCGACCGAACAAACCGCGAAAGTGGAAAGACAGGAACTACCGCCGACTAAAACAGTGCCACAACTATTACTCGCCCTAAGATGCGTTTCACGGTTCAAACTTCCTGATGAGTGTGGCGGCGACTTTGTCGAGTGCTTTGGCTTCACTGCCGCCGCCCTGGTTTGTCACGACCAGCACGGCGTATCTTTTCAGCGGCGCCATCCATACTACGGCGTAGTTCTGGTTGTTGCTGCCGGAGTGTGAGAAAACCCTGCCCCCACCCCATGAACGGTCGAGGACGCCCCAGCCGCCTGCGTAGTTGCCGCCGAAATAAGGTTTTCGCAATTCGGCAAGGGTCTCGGGCTTTATCAATTGCCTGCCTGCAAAGCTCCCCTTTTCAAGGTGCAGGATAACGAATTTCGCCCAGTCGCCCATCGAACAATGCACGGTCCCGGCGGGTGCGATGACGGGTGGATTATCGCTGTACCTGCCGGGCGCGATCGCCCTGGTTTGCCCGAACAGACCCCTCTTGTGCTGCCACGGCTCGTCGATCTTACCCTGCGTCCCCATCGCCCCGAAACCCGCCGTCTTCATCCCCAACGGATCAAAGAGCATAGTTCGCATCAACTCCTCCCAGGCTGTATCCGTCGCTTCCTCGGCAATGACGCCGGCAATCGCAAAGCCCGCATTGGAGTATACATACTTTTCGCCCGGTTTTGCCTGGGGCTTTTGATTCAGCATCAGCTTTGCATAGGTGAGCCTCTGTTGCCTCGGGTTGCCCGGCAACTTGTGCATATCCATAAACGTCTTTCCGCTCGGCCAGCTTGCATTCGGCAGACCAGCCCGATGCGCCAGGAGATGTCTTATCGTAACCAGCCTGTAACCGTCGTTCATCGCCAGACCGGGCAGCGCTTCCGCCAGAGTCATGTCCCATCGCAGCTTCCCCCGCTCGACGAGCATGCCGATCATCGTGGCGGTCATCGCCTTAGTGCATGACCCCAAGTGAAACCTGTCGTTTGTGGTGACACTGACCCCGCTCTTGTACTTCCGCTCACCAACGGCGCCCAGGCCGATGACCTTGCCTTTGCTGACGACTACCGCCGCCAATGCGGGCAGCTTGTACTCCTTGCGAATCGGTTCGAGGATGTCGGCGATGTTAGCTGCATCAGGTCCCAGAGCAGAACCCATCGCGATCGACTGCACCAGAGCCGGAAGCATCGCCACGGTAAGCAGACATGCTTTAGTAATGTTTTTCATCTACTTGTAAGGATTCTCATACCAGAAGACACCGAGGCCGCCTCCCTTGCCTTTTGTGTTCTTGCCGCGTTCTTCGCATGCCAGGACGTCGCTGTCGCTGTCGCCGTCGAGGTCCAGAAGTTCTATGCGGTCGAACTTTATGCCCGCCGGCCCTGCGATCTCACGGCCGGACCATTTATCGCAGCCGGTGTTGCGTATCCACATAACGCCGGATTTGTCGCCTTCTGCGTGTTCGCAACTAAACACGATGTCTCTTCTGCCGTCCCCGTCGATGTCGGCCGCGGCGACGCCCTTGGCGATTCCGCTATTGGTCGGAAACGGGATCGCTTTCTCGGTCCAGTTAAGGCCCGTCTTGTCTTTTCGATAATAGAAGAAGATTCTCTGCTTCTCGGCGCCCTGTCTTGCGGCAAGCAGGATGTCGCCCAAGCCGTCGCCGTCGAAGTCGTCGGGGCGGAGAAACATCACTTCCCATTCGCGAGCGCCTACGAAGTGGTTGGTCCATGCCTTCGTGGGCACGCCCGGATTCTCGAGCCATCGCACGCCTCGGAGGTCGCCTTTTCGGTCGGAGGTCAACACATCCATATCGCCGTCGGCGTCCATATCCAGGCAAAGCAGCGACATAATCCAGCCGGCTTTGGATATCTCATGCCATTTGTAGCCGCCGGTATTCCGCGGATTGGCGGGCGCTTCATACCAGCCGATGGCGCCGCGGTCGCCTTTACTGCCTAAGACAAGGTCCGGCCCGTTTTTGCCGTCGAGCTGCACCGGCGCACAGAACATCCACTGGGTCTTGCCGACAGAGTCTTTGATGGCTTCGGTTTTCCATTCGCCGTCATCGAGGTATTTGTCCTTGTTCGCCGGGGCCCAGTGGACAAAGACCGCCTGCGTCTTGCCCTCGCAGCAGCTAACCACATCCAAGGCGCCGTCGCAGTCGAGGTCCACAAACACCGCGTCCTCGGCCGACGGCGTCTTGCCCACGGTTACCGCGGGCCAGGCGGCTTTGGCCTTGTCCGGCCCGGGATTTATGTATGCTCGCGTTATGCCGCCCTCTTCCCAGCCGGTCGCAATGTCCGCCAAACCATCGCCGTTGACATCGGCCAATCGCACACCGTCGGCGCCTCTTGAAGCCTCGTCAATGACATGCCGCCGCCAGGGCAACACGCCCAGGATGCAGTCGGCAACCTGCCTGCCCATCGCCTGCGAGCCGTCGCGTGTGAAGTGGACGTTGGCTTTCCTCTGCCATACGTCCAGTTTTGGCGCAACCAGCGAGTGCAAATCGTTAATCGCAATGTTATGCTCACTAACGATGTGTCGGGCCGCGTCGTTGTATGCAATTTCGCCGGCTTTAATGCGTCGACCCGCCCCTGTGGGAACAGGTGTCGTCGCCGCCCAGATCAGTTTTGCACCGGTGGCGTTTAGACGCTTGACCAATGCCATCAGGTTTTTCTCATACTCGGCAAGCGGCACGCGCGAGGGCAAATCAAAGCCATTGTCATAGCGCATATCCCACAGGCCCCAGTTGAAATGGATGACATCCCAGCCGCCGGCGCCAAGCCATTCGTCGAGCTTCTCGACGCCGGTTGCCGTGTCCTGTGCATTGCCCGGATTATGTCGAACGATTGCGGCGCCTTCCAGAAACTCCTGCACAAAGGGCGTATAGCCTATCGAAATGGAGTCGCCGATTATCAGCACCTTGCCCAAAGCGTCGACAGTCTCAGCCCGTCCATAAACACCCAGAACAAAAAGCCCGGCCATCATGGTCCGGCAAATCAGATTCCGATCTTTAACCATTCCCTTCTCCTTATCATTGAGTTTCAGCCTGATCTGCACACGGCTGATCTGCAGATTGCTACTTCGCCGGCGCTTGCACAGCGACGTCGGCGGTTATTTCGGTTTCGACGATTTTAGGCGCCTGCTCGCGCCGGTTCATGGCCTGCAGGACCCTTTTCTTGCTGCTGTCGGAAAAAAACCTGTGAAGATTCGCTAACACGGTCTTCTTGCCGACATCGTCAAAACACGGGTTCTCAATGAGAGCGATGATGACCTTCTCCTTTGACGACTCGCTGAAAATGTGATGGAACACCTCCTTGACCAGGTAGCTCTGTGCCTTGCTGCTGAGCCCCTGGCGTTGAGCGATCGCCGCGTAAACATCTGCCTTGTCGGAATCGGAAAAGAGTCTGCCGGCGACGTCGATTTCGGCAATGATGGTGTCGGTGTGGTGGACATGTACATAATCCGGATCATGCTTGCGCCCGCCGCTGCCGATGGAAATGATACAGCCGCTCAAACTCAACGTCAGTATTAGAATACCCGATGAAAATACGATTCTGCCCATGACTCAATCTCCCGTAAATCAGATTTTCGGCTAATATCCTGTCATTTCGTCAACAATGATTATATACCGCCCCGCCAAAGATGTAAAGGCAAAACATCCCTTTGCTCCGCTGCGCTGCGCAAAAGGCCGCCACCCACTTCAGTGACGCGTTTCCTTAGTCTTGTTTGAGCAGGTCCGGTCTTTCTCGCTGGAGCCATTTGGGCAGTTGGTCTCGGGTTACATCTTTCCAGAGGCCGGCTTTTTGTTCCATCGCTTTTTGTTGCAGGCGGACATATCTGTCGTATTGAGAATGCCTGAATCGCAGGTCCGCGTAGGCGAAGCCGTTGACGATGAGTTCTTCATTGAGGACTCGCCCGTCGTCGAGGCGGATATACGCCAACAGCCTGTCGTACATGTCCCGGACGTTGCCGACCGTGTCGATAATGACGGTGACTTCCTTTCCGTCGGCTAATTGTTCGGCAAACGCCGTTGCTTCGGCGCCGTAGTACATGGCGCCGACTTTGGGGCTCTTTGTTTCGGGCGTGTCCATGCCCAACAGTCTCACCCTCGTGTTATCGAACTTGCCGTCGCCGATGGCGAGGTCCAGCGTATCGCCGTCGACGATCTTAATGACGGTGAACGTCTTGCCGTGGTATTTCCAGCCGTCTATGCCCCATTTGGCTCGCTGGGAGATTTCTTTGCGAAGGCCCGCTCCGTGTTGCCGGTCAAGCCATACGACGGCGAGCAGAATCGCAATGCAAAGAACAAACAGCCCGTTGCGTCGGCGTCTGCTCATGGCAAATACTTGTCGAGTTTTTTTTGCCATAGACAATCCAGGTAGCGGGGGCGTCCCGCCCGCAGCCACTAACTACCGACCGTTATCCCGGCGATGTTCGTTCGTCGGCCGGCTTGTCGAGTTCGAAGGCTTCGCACACCGCCACCAGCGCCTTTTCGGCGTCGTCAAGATCGACGATGCAACTGATTCGAATCTCGCTTGTGGTAATGGAGTCGATATTGACCTCTGCAACGGCCAGCGCCTTGAACATGCGGTCCGCCACGCCACAGTGTGATCGCATTCCCACGCCGACAACGGAGACTTCCGCGATATCATCGCGCACGAAAACATCCTGGCATTGCACCTGCCTGACGATTTCTTCGATGGCCTTTTTGGCGTCGGCTAAATCCGCGCTGCCCACGGTGAACGAGATATTAGCTTTCTCGCTGCTGATTTCGGTCTGGATGATATCGTTTACAATGACCTGCGCCCCCGCCAGATGCGCGAAGATCTTCGCCGCGTTGCCCGGTTTGTTGTCCACGGCGATGAGCCCGATTTTTGCAAGATTCTTCTGTATGGTTGCGCCCGAGACTAAAATGCCTTCCATTTGGGATACCTCATGAGTAATTAAAGTTCCAGCTTCATCGGTCATACTGCTTCGCACGTGGATTGGCACGTCATATTTCTTTCCGAACTCGACAGCGCGGCCGTGCATAACGCCCGCCCCGAGACTCGCTAATTCGAGCATTTCGTCATAACTGATATGGCCCATTTTCACCGCGCTGGGAAATTTTCGCGGGTCGGTTGTGTAGATTCCGGCGACATCGGTGTATATCTCGCAGACGTCGGCCTTCAGCGCCGCTGCAAGCGCTACGGCACTGGTGTCCGAACCGCCCCGGCCGAGGGTCGTGATATCCTCCTCGGCGTCTATTCCCTGAAAACCGGCGACGATAACGATATGCCCCGTGTCGAGCTTACGATGGATTACGTCGGCGTCGATGCTCTGGATCCGCGCCCGCCCGTGCGCTCCGTCGGTGATCATCCTGATCTGCGAGCCGGTAAAGCTGATGGCCTTGTGCCCCATCGCGTCCATCGCCATCGCCATGAGGCTCACCGTCTGCTGCTCCCCGGTGCTCAGCAGCATGTCCATCTCCCGCTTGGGCGGATCCGGGTTCAGTTCCATCGCGTCTGCGATCAGCTCGTCGGTCTGCTTACCGCGGGCCGAGGCGACCACGACGACCTGGCTGCCCTTCTTAAAGACCTCGATCGCACGCGAGGCGCACCGCCGGATCTTCTCGGCGTCGGCAACCGACGTCCCGCCAAATTTCTGTACTGTAATCGCCATAGGCGTATCCCTTTGTCATTCCATGCAGCGCCAATCGTTCAGAGCAACCTATCCTAAGGAATCCGCCCGGCTTTTTCAAGACTTTTCTGACAGCAATTACACCCCCATCACTCAGCCCGGCCCGGCCTTTGCCTTTTCCGGGCCTGGCTTTGCTTTACGCGTGCCTCCTTTTCTTTCGCCCGCCTGGCGTCCTTTTTTCCGCCTTTTTTCAGCATACCAGCCTTACTCGGATCCCACCTCTTGAATGCCCCGCCTAACGGCTCGCCCATCTCGTCCAGCCATGCGTTGTAGATTTTCTTCAATTGCCGGATCTTTTCGGGATATTTGCCCGCCAGATCGGTCGTTTCGCTCAGATCGTCTTTCAGGTTGAACAGTTCGACTTTATCCTTTATGCCGACAAGTTTCCAGTCGCCGTATCGAATCGCCCAGTCGCCGTCCCCGGAATTCCAGCATATGGATTCATGCAGCTTGCCCGTCTTGCCCTCCAGCGCCGGCAGAATGTTTTTTCCGTCGAGAATCCTGTTCGCAGGCGGCTCGATCCCGGCGGCGGCTAATGCGGTCGGCAGGATATCGAACGAGACAACCGGAACCGCACACGCAGAGTCCTTGCTGAGCCGCCCCGGCCATGACACGATGAACGGAACATGCACACCGCCTTCGTATTCCTGCTGCTTGAATCCGCGAAGCGGCGTATTGTCGGCGTGCATCGTCTTGGCGCCGCCGTTATCGCTCAGATAAAAAACAAGCGTGTTGTCATACACACCGGCTTTCTTAAGTGTTGCGATTATCTTGCCGACCCCGTCGTCCAGATGCTTGATCATCGCCATCAGTATGTTCCGCGTCTCATCACCGGTGTCGTAACGCTTGATATCGTCTTCGGGCGCCTGAGCCGGAGCATGAACGGCATTGTAGGCGACATAAGCAAAGAACGACTTACCCTTATGGCGATTGATGAACGAGATCGCCTCATCCGTGATCCGGTGCGTAAGGTAGCCCTTGTCGTTAATCGGTTCGAGATTGCGGTAGATCGGAGAGCCGAACCGGTTGTTGTCAATCGTAAGATCGAAATAGTCATGCGCCCCGCGGCCCATGAACCCGTAGAATTCGTCAAATCCGCGGTTGACAGGGTTGTACTCAGGCTCAAGACCCAAATGCCACTTGCCGAAAGCACCCGAAACATAGCCCGCCTTTTTGAGATATTGCGGAAACATGACCTCGTCCAGCGGTACGCCCGAACCGCCTGCGCCTGCGGTATAAATACCGAATCGCTGCTGGTACCGCCCCGTCATAAGGCCCGACCGGGTCGGTGAGCAGACAGACCCGGAAGTGTACCCGCTCGTACAAACCACGCCGGACCTCGCCAGGGCGTCCGTGTGCGGCGTAGCCACTTCCTTAGGATGGCGCTTGTTGTAGCTGACATCCGCATAGCCCTGGTCGTCCGAGACAATGACAACAATGTTCGGTCGCGCCGAACGCTTGCTCTCGCCGAACGCCCATCGAGGCAAAGCCGCCGCCACAGCCGCCATACCCGCCATCTTAATAAAATCACGTCTTCCAATATCCTGCATTATGCCCTTCCTTTCAACATCAGTACCCCCGATAACTTGCCGGCCTTGTCATTCCCGCGCACGAGGGAATCCAGAAACGCAGGGAGGGTTTCACCCGCCTTTTCAAAGCAAAGCAATATCTCCAGCTTTTTCACATATCCATGAAATAGCATCAGTGATTATACTAAATTTCCCTCCGATCCGCAAGACACGGCAGACCACATTCGCGTATCCGGCCGGCGGCAAAGATTAAGTATTGACCGCAGGCTCGCCGACCATTAGAGTGGTAAGGGATTCAGTTCGGTAGAGTGGGCTCGTAGGGTGTCCCGGCGCGTCGGGATTAGCCCACCAGTAACCTCAGGGAGACTCAAATGACGCACAAACAGATCGTGACGCGGTACGAGGGCAATCCGATATTGACTAAGGATGATATTCCTTACAAGGTCGAGACGGTGCACAACGCCGGTGTCGCCAAATTCGCCGGCAAGTATATGATGCTCTTTCGCTCGCACCTGGACAACGGCCGGTCCATCATCGGCCTTGCCGAAAGCGACGACGGATTCAACTTCACGGCCCGGCCCGAGCTGTTTATGACACCCGCCGCCGACGGTGTCTTTGCCGAATACGAAGCCTTCGGCGTCGAAGACCCGCGGGTAAATGTCGTCGAAGGACAGTACTACATCACCTACAGCGCCTACTCAAAGCACGGCGTGCGAATCGGCCTTGCCAAAACAACGGATTTCCAGACGGTCGAACGCATCGCATTCATCACACAGGCCGACTACCGCAACACCGTCATCTTCGGCGAAAAGATCAACGGCCGATACGCCAAACTCGACCGACCTCACTCCGATATCAGCCCCTGGTCGATCTGGATAAGCTACTCCGAAGACCTCAAATACTGGGGCGACTCGCAAGTCGTCATGAAGCCCGTGCCCTATCACTGGGACGAAATGAAGATAGGCCCCGGCGCCCCGCCCATCAAGACCGACAGAGGCTGGCTAAATATCTACCACGGCGTCTTCCCCACAATGGACGGCTGCGTATACCGACTCGGCGTCTGCCTCCACAAACTCGACGACCCCGCCGTAATCTTAGGCGTAGGCGACCGCTGGATATTGCAGCCCGAAGACCCATGGGAAATAACCGGCTACGTACACAATGTAGTATTCACCTGCGCAGCAGTACCGGAAGAAGACGGAACACTAAAACTATACTGGGGCGGAGCAGACAAAGTAATGTGCGCAGGAACAGCGAATATAGAAGAACTCGTAGATTTCTGCCTAAAGGACACCCGCCCCCCCATGTAATCGTATTCGCGACCCGTAGGGGCAGCCCTTGCGGCTGCCCGATTACCTGAAAGGACTCAATCATGACAAAAAAAAACAAGTTTCCGTGGCAAGGCAAGATCGATAA
>JAGHBX010000135.1 GCA_021160785.1 Planctomycetota bacterium
CTAATCGGGTCGAAAAACGCACCGCGCGGAGCATGCGCAGATAGTCCTCGCCGAATCGGTCATGCGGTTTGCCGATAGTTCGGATCACGCAGCGGGCCAGATCGGCCTGGCCGCCGACAAAATCCAGGATCTTCTTTTCGATTGGGTCGTAAAACATGCCGTTAATGGTGAAGTCGCGCCGGGCGGCGTCGGCTTTGGCGGTTGCAAATTCGACCTTGTCCGGATGTCGCCCGTCGGCATAGCCGCTTTCGGTGCGAAACGTCGCAACTTCGACCTGCTGGTTGCGATCCAGCACCATCACCACGCCGAACTTGGCGCCGATCTTGCGCGTCCGGGCAAACAGCTTGACGACCTCCTGGGGCCGAGCGTCGGTGGCGACATCATAGTCCTTGGCCGCGCGATTCAGGATCATATCGCGCACACACCCCCCGGCAAGCAGGGCCTCGTGGCCCGCCTTATGAAGCCGCCTGATCACCTTGATTGCCGGTTCCCTGTTCGTCATCTTCGTCCGTCCCGCGCGGCCGCAGCAGAACAACCGCCTGCGTACCCCACTGCCGCCTGTCAATCACTTCCAGTTGCCCGTATTCACTGAGCAGCACGGCCCGCTTGCTCGTTCGCACCACAACGACGCCGTCGTCTTTGATCTGCTCGCTCAGCTCGCACAACAGCCTGCCCAACTGCGAATCCAAAGACGTATCATAAGACATCTTGTACGGCGGGTCCACAAAAACAAGCCCATATTTGCCGCACGTCTCGTCAACGGGCGCACCCACCTTCCATGCATTGGCGCAGATGACCCGGGATTCGCCCACAAAGCCTCCTCTTTCAATATTGCGATCAAGCAGCCCGACTGCCGAACGATCCTTCTCCACAAAAGTAACCCACTGCGCCCCCCGAGAAAGCGCCTCAAGTCCCATCGAACCCGTCCCGCAGAAAAGATCGGCCACCACCCCGCCGTCAATCACGTCGTATTTATACAACACACTAAACAAAGACTCCTTAACCCGATCCGTAACAGGCCGAGTATCAGACCCCTTAGGAGGCAACAACTTCATCCCACGTTTTGTACCCGAAATGATTCGCATATCATCCTTCTCACTCATCGGTAACATATCAATGTTAGATGCCTCGAAAACAATCACTGCTGCGGATTTTGTCTGCCGCAAAAATACCGTCTAAGCCTGAAAAAAATGTAGGCGAGACCCGCAAGCAAGATTATGGCCTCAAAAATCAACATAACAATGCCAAATACATGAACATCGTGATCTGAAGAATCTCTGCCGATTCCGAACACAAAAGCAAGGGCGAAAAATGTATAATAAAGCAAAGCAATCCAGGCGATTGTGAAGAGTGCCCAAAACGTCAGTCTTTTCACGAGCATTTCTGTGCCTCCAATCCCAAATCCGTCAACATTTGCATATCCTCTTCGACGGCTCTGCCGGCGGTGGTGAGATAGTTTCCGCTTAAGATGCCTGTTGCGCCTGCTTTGAATATCCAGCTTTGCAGGTCGCGCAGATTCAATACCCGCCCACCGGCTATTTTTAGATTCACCTCCGGCAGGATGAACCTGTAGAGTGCGATGATGCGGAGGATTTGTCTCGGCTGCAGCGTCCCGACTTTGCCCAAGGGCGTCCCTTCTATAGGGTGGAGGAAATTCATTGGGACCGTATCTACGCCGAGACGTCTCAGTTCCAGGGCCATGTCGATTCGGTCGCCTTCGGTTTCGCCTATGCCGAAGATGCCGCCGGCACAGATGCCCAATCCCGCCGATTGGGCGGCTTGTATCGTACTTATGCGATCGGCGTATTTGTGTGTGGTTACGACTTCGGCAAAATGCCGTTCGGAGGTTTCGAGATTGTGGTTGTAGCGATTCAGGCCTGCATCGACCAGCCGCCTTGCCTGTCGCTCATCAATTATACCCAGCGATGCGCACATACCCAGCCCCATGTCATCGGTGATCTTGGCGATCAGTCTTTCAAGTCTCGACAGTTCCTCGTTGCTGATTGCCTTGCCGCTGTAAACAATGCCGAAGTTCGGCACGCCGTTCTTCTTTGCCTCAGCCGCCGCCGCCATAATCTCATCATCGCTCAAAACCTGCGGCTTCTTGTCGATATGCGTATCATACCGAACCGACTGCGCACAAAAAGCACAATCCTGGTTACAGCCGCCCAACCGTCCAGGAACAATCGAACAGACCTTTATGCGATTACCAAAGTATCTCTGTCGTATTCGATTTGCCTGGTACAGCAGATCGTCGAAATTGCTCTCGGCGGCGCATGCCAACTCCTCGATCCGCGGCCTGTCGAGTTGACCGCCTTCGAGAATCATTCCTGCACATTTGGCGATGATTTCGTTCATCATGGAGCAATGCTCAATCCCTGACAAGTGAATAGTGAGTAGTTAATAGTGAATAGGTTCTATTGCCTGGCTCTAACCTTTTTTATGAGCGACATCAACATTCTGCTTATCTCGTCGGCTTGAGACAAGACCCTCTCTGAGACCGATTTTTCGATAAATTGCAGCCTCTCAGTGATGATGATTTGTGTTGTAATTTCCGCGCAACTGCCCAAAGCCACATGCAAAAACTGCTTGTATTCCTTATTATGGTACCTTCCAAAGCCTTCGGCGATATTCGACGGAATAGAAACAGCCGCCCGCCTCAACTGTGCCGACAATCCATATATTTCCTCTTTTGGGAACGTTCTTGTGACCTTGTAGATCATCTCAACAAGGTCCACACCTTTCTGCCAGACCTTCAAATCCTTAAAGCTTCTTATCTTAGCCACGACTTCAGACACGAACTTCCCCTGACACTATTCACTATTAACTACTCACTATTAACTATTAACTATTTTTTACAGTCCAACAATCGAGTAAACGATATCCTCCACCACCCCTGCCTTTGCAAGTCTGCCCAATATCTGATCGAGTTCACTTGGCGAGCCGGCAAGAAAATACGTCCAAAACGTCTCCTTCTTGACCATCTCACAGGTCAAAAACGCCTCGTCGCCGGCCACATCTCGCGGCTTCAGCTTGCGCGTAACCGATACGATCGCGGATTTCCGCAGGCTCTGCGATTCGTAAGGGTGCTCCTCGAGCCCGGTTACCTTGCTGAGCCGCTTGACCTTGCGGACCATGACATCCTTTTCCTGCTCGGTGCAGTAGAACGTAAGCACCACACTGCCGCCAACCAGCGTCCGTTCTTCCGTACCGTGCCCCACTACGGTATCTATGCTGATGCCCTCGTTACTAAAGGCCGATGCGATACTCGTAAGCGCGCCCGCACGGTCTGCAACATGCGCACGAAACACCCAGTGCCGTTTTTCTTTGCCGTTCATCGTCACCTCATTGGTTTGCCTTCTTCTTCGGTCGTGTCCTTTGGGCATATATACTGCACATCGCCACCGAAACAAGCCGCGTCTCGACGGTATCTGCGCGCGAAAGGATGATGTACGGCACGGCAAATCCCATGGTAATGCTCGCCAGCGACGCCTGGCCGTACTTGTTCATCGCCGATATCGCCTTGTAAAGAATATTCGCCGAATCCAGCCCCGGGCAGACCAGGATATCGGCTTGCCCCGCCACTTTCTTCGCATTAGGACAGTCAGGCATGCCCTTGATCGCAACCGAAGCCGGATCGATCGCAAGATCAAACGACAACGGGCCGCAGACGACGGCGTCTTTCCATTTGCGCTGCGCCAGTTTCAATCCCATCGCCGTCGAGTTAAGCGACGGTATCTGCTTTTCATTTGCACTAAGCACGGCGACCCTGGGCCTGGCGATCTTCATAATGACTTGTGCCGCATCGACAGCGTTTTCGATGATGTGCTCCATCCGCTCAAACGTGCACGCCGTCGTTACACCGGCATCGGTCAGGATAACCGGCGTGCCGCCGCGGACCGGCGCCGCGTCGAATATGGTTACAAGACTCACCGTCGGACGCACCGCCAAAGGAAGCAGTACGCGATTCAGCACCGGCGTCGAAATATTGCCTTTCAGTACGACATCGACGGCGCCGGCCTTTATAAGTTCAACCGTTTCAGCGGCGACCTGGTCGTCATTGTCGGCCGTGATGATGTCGGACTCAGCGACCTCGACGCCGCTCTTGTCGAGGGCGCGCCGAATTCGTACTTTACGACCGATCAGAATGATCCGGTCCACGATGCCGTGATCGCGGGCCGATTCGACAAGGCTCAGATCCTCTGCGCGGTCGCCGCCGACAACCGCAACCGTCGAGGCGGTCAGCCGGCCTGCAATATCGATCAGATCGATGACATTTTCAAACTCGTTCACATTACCCGTGTTAAACATCTCTCGGAGATTCCCTCTTCGCTGTGTGTCAAAAGACGACGCACCGGCACAGCGAGCCGGCGAAAGTCGTCTGCACTCAGCATCACCGTCTGCCATCGCGGGCTTCGCACCTTCATATTCACACTGTAATCATCAACGCTCACCGCCTGGAACATATATCGGTGATCGGCAAAATCATATACTTCCCGTCCGTCCGTCTCGACCGAGGGCAATTCGAACCGGTACGCAAAGACAATCGTTGCAACCGCTCTCTCGCCGGGCTCGTCGAACTGCTCCTGCCATCTCAGCAGTCCGCAGATATCCTCCATCCCCACCCAGCATTGCAGGCCGGTCAAACCGCCGACGCTGGCGCCCTTGAATTTCCGGCCCTTAACCTCGGCGACGACAATCGCAGGCCCAGTCGATTCCCGCCCTCTACCGGCCGGATAAAGCAGAAAGTCAAAGCTCTTAATCCGATTCCGCGCAAGCAGACTGCGCCTCGCCTGGTCGATCATGACATACTGAACGCCGTTTTCGACCAGCCACCCCTCGAACGCCCGCTCATATTCGTTCACCTTCACGCCCATGCCGAGAGCCTATTCATTTTCGGCATCCTGTCAAGCATTATCCCCCGTCACCCACACCCGGTTGCGGTTTTTTGCAGATAATCGGATTTTTTTGAATTCTGCAAAGATTTTTCTTGACAAGTTAGGGTAGGCTAACTATATTAGGGGCCATGAACTATGTTAGATAGCACTAATCAGACAGCAATAGCCACCCTCAGGCTGCCGTAAGGGCGATAATTGGCAGATAACGCATTATTTTACAAGGAACGAGGATTTGGACCCAGCCGCCGCCGGAAATCTCAGTTCCTCACTTGAGGATTACCTCGAAGCGATATTCAACCTCACCGCCGACGGTGAGGTCGCCCGAAGCAAGGACATCGCCGACTCACTCAAGGTCGCCAAGTCCTCCGTCACAGGCGCGATCAAGACCCTTGCCGAAAAGAAACTCGTCAACCACAAACCCTACGGCTATGTTACCCTCACGCCCGCAGGACGAGCCGCCGCCCAGAACGTCGCAAGAAAGCACGACATTATCAAGTTATTCTTCGTCAACATCCTCGGTGTGGACGACACACTCGCCCAGGACGCCGCCTGCAAGGCCGAGCACGTTCTCGGCCCGGATATTATCCGACGGCTTCTCGATTTCACGGAGTTTGTAACTACCCGAAATGGAAGCGGTTACAATCTCGCTGGCGAATTCAGAAAGTTCAGCCGAAACAGCAATACGCAAACCGACAGTATGGAGGCCGCGCAAAATGGCTGATAAGACACAAATGCCACTATCGATGGTCCACACCGGCCGGACAGTAAAACTCGCAGGCATCAACGCCGGATACGGTCTCAAGGGCCGATTGGCTGCTATGGGTATGGTCGGCAGCGTTGAGATTATCGTCATCAGCAACAACTCGCCCGGCCCGCTCGTCGTCAACGTAAAAGGCGCAAAAATTGCACTAGGAAGGGGCATAGCGTACAAAGTTATGGTCCGCTGCGACCAAACCGGAAAATAGTAATGGCAAAGAAACTGAGCATCGCCCTGGCGGGCAACCCCAACAGCGGCAAGACAACCGTCTTTAACGCCCTTACCGGCGCCCGCCAGCACGTGGCAAACTACCCCGGTGTAACCGTCGAAGAGAAAACTGGTCTGCGTCGATACAAAGACTACGATATCCGTGTCGTGGACTTGCCCGGAACCTATAGCCTCACCGCCTATTCCGTCGAGGAACTCGTCGCACGAAACTACATCATCGAAGAGCACCCCGATGTCGTCGTCGACATCATCGACTCATCCAATATCGAACGCAATCTCTACCTCGCCACCCAGCTCCTGGAGATGAACGTCCCGTTAGTGCTGGCTTTCAACATGAGCGACGTCGCCCGCCAGAGAGGCCTGACATTCGACACGGATACACTCGCTCAACTCTTCGGCGCGCCGATTGTGATGATGGTCGGCAACAAAGGCGAGGGGTTAGACGAACTCCTTGAAACCATCGTCCAACTCGCCGAACGCGGTCCGGCATGGGTGATGAACAGGCTTCAGTACGGCGACGAAATCGAAGAGGAACTCGCCCGAATACAGGCCGACCTCGATTCCGAACACGAACTCGTCGAAAAATACGGCAAACGCTGGCTTGCCCTGAAACTGCTCGAAAACGACAAGGAGATAGTCGAAAAAGGGCACAGCGACCAAGTCCTGCAGGCCGTCGAGACAAGTCGCCGCCACATCGCCGCGATATTCGGCGACGAACCACAAATCGTCGTCGCCGACAGGAGATACGGCTTCATATCCGGCGCATGTCAGGAAGCCGTCCAGAGTTCGACCGAGCTTCGCCACGACATATCCGACCTGGCGGACACCGTCCTGACCCACCGCATCCTCGGCCTGCCCATCTTCATAGCCCTCATGTACCTCGTCTTCCAACTCACCTTCATGTTGGGCGAGTACCCCATGGGCTGGCTGGAAAACTTCTTCGCATTCGCCGCCGGATTTCTCACCGTACACTGGCCCGGCGACCCCGGCGGCCCGCTCCAATCCCTCGTCGTCGACGGCATAATA
>JAGHBX010000229.1 GCA_021160785.1 Planctomycetota bacterium
TCACTCGCCCCTAAAGAACTGAAACAATGAGCTTGATAGGCATGAAGTTTACAGCGGTGTTGCCTATTAGCGCAATACTATCATTGGCTGCCTGTGGTCAAACTGACGACGCCAACAAGGAATACCACGCCAAAGCCATGGCCGCCGTAAAAGCCGCGATCCCGCAGGCCGAGAAGGATCCGACCCGGCCTGTCTACCACTTTCGCCCGCCGTCGCAGTGGATGAATGACATCTGCGGCGCGATCTACTACAACAGCTGCTATCACATCTTCTACCAGTACAATCCATTCAGCGGAGACCGCTGGGGCGAAGATTACTCGCTCTGGGCTCACGCACGAAGCACCGATCTTGTCCGCTGGGAAGATTTGCCGTGGGCGCTGCTGCCGATGAAAGATCGCGGTGAGCGGCGGTGCAATTCCGGTTGCGTTACGCTCGACGGCAATGGAAGACCGATGATATTCTACACGTTTGTCCCGGCGAGGAAAGATGCGACGCGACTCGGAAAACGCGAACACTGGGGCGCGGTCCCTCTGGACGACGACCTCATCAAATGGCGGCGTGTAAAAAATGAACCGCTGATGGCCGCGGGTATGAACGGCGTTCCAGACAGTGTCAACGCCGGCTGGAGCGACCCTTTTGTATTCAAGTCCGCCGGGCGAACCTTTGTTACGTTCAAATCGTGCGACGGCCTCGTATGCGAGGCGCAGGACAAAGAGCTTACGCAATGGAAATATGCCGGCAAAGTGGCGGGCGTCTCCGGAGAATGCCCGAACTTCTTCCCGCTGCAAGACAAGTGGGTCCTCATACGCTCGACCCATCCGATCTCATATATCGCAGGCGACTTTGATGCTCGGGCTATTACTTTCGCCAGGAACGGCGGAGAAGGTTCGATGGATTATGGCTTTGGAAAGAATCCTCCAAAGGATCGGTCCTGGACGCGCGGACTTTATGGCACTAACGCCTTTGCGGACAAGGATGGCCGCCGAATCCTGAACGTTGCAGGGACCGAGGCGCCAATAGAACAGGGAGAAGACGGCAAGACCCTCAAACTGCACATTTTTCTCGACAAATCCGTAATGGAAGTCTTTATCGACGAAGGCCACACGTCCGTTACCCGCGTAAACTACCCCGGAGACAAGGACCTGGGCATCGCCGCCTTTTCCGAAAACGGCAGCGCCACCCTGAAATCGCTTGATATATGGCAAATGAACGCTTATTGATCAGGCACGGTCGTCTCGTATTCTAACGAATAGAAGGAATGACCGACGGTAAATCAATGTCTTTGAGCTTAGCTGCCTTTACCATGTATGATAACGCAACAGATATGCCGGAAACAAATGCTTCGTAACAAAAATCCATTTCGTTCTCGCTCAGTTGTTCATTCAGCCGTGCGATATGTTTTTCAAAATGTTCTTGTTCATAATCTTCCGGAACTTGCCCCACTGACAGCTTCTCAAGCTCTTCTTCAAGTAATTCTGATTTCCCGTAAAGATACTTAATAGCCGTTTCGACGCCTGCCTTGCATGATGAATCACCCAAATGTCTGAGACGTTCACCAAAACTCTTAGCCAATTTTATATTGGTTTCATTAAAAATTTTTTCTGCCAGCCCAGGATTTTCATTAGCAGCTACCATTTTTTTCCTGTCTCCTTTCACAGTTAGCTAAGTTAGTTTAATTGCTTTTTAGCAAATTTTGTGCCAGATAGTTCGCATCCGCTGATTGTGTATATAACCACTTGTAATAAAAGCTGTTATGATTCAACGGCCAAGTAAATCGCCGCTGCAAAAGCTGCAAATTAAGCCCTCGTCCCTGTCATTTTGACAGTTCTTTTTGCCTCAACTATCTGCTTTTCGAGACAGGCGCAGGCATAGCATGAACATTTTAATGTGTAAATCGTAAGGATATTTTACTTGTTTTTTGCAGGCTTTTGCCCCTGACTGGTTCAAATTATGAGGTTCACTTTACAATTAAGCGACATTTGAAGGAGAATGCTTTATGGCCGACGACGTGAAAAGGATCGGCGAGCTTGTTGCAGAAAAAGGCGGGTTTGTACGTTCCATTTTGAATGAGTTCGACAAGGTAATAGTGGGCCAGCGCTACATGGTCGAGCGGATGCTGGTTGCTCTTCTGTCCAACGGCCACATCCTGCTCGAGGGCGTGCCCGGCCTTGCCAAGACCATGGCGGTGACGGTTCTGGCACAAGTGATCAAGGCGGATTTCAAGCGCATACAGTTTACGCCCGATCTGCTGCCGGCTGACCTGACGGGCACACAGATTTATCGCCAGTCCGACGGCGAGTTCTACACGCGAAAAGGACCGATCTTCGCCAACCTCATTTTAGCGGACGAAATCAACCGGGCGCCCGCCAAGGTGCAAAGTGCGCTTCTCGAGGCGATGCAGGAAAGACAGGTCACTATCGGCGACGAGAGTTTTCCGGTTCCGGCGCCGTTTTTTGTGCTTGCCACGCAGAATCCAATTGAGCAGGAAGGGACATATCCTTTGCCCGAGGCGCAATTGGACCGGTTCATGCTCAAGATCAAGGTGGACTACCCCGCCAAAGACGAAGAGCGCAGGATTCTCGATCGTATGGCGGCGACAAATACGAAGATCGATGTTGATGGTGTGATCGAAGCCGAAGATATTGTCGCGGCCAGAGAGGTTGTGGACGCGATATACATCGACGACAAGATCAAGGACTATATCGTGGACATTGTCTTTGCAACGCGCCAGCCGGAAAAGTACGGCCTGAAGATGGGTAATTACATTAGTTACGGCGCCTCTCCGAGAGCTTCGATTTATCTCGCCGTTGCCGCCAAGGCGATTGCCTTTATTCAGGGCAGGGGCTATGTAACGCCGCAGGATGTCAAGACCATCGGGATGGACGTCCTGAGGCACCGGGTGATCGTAAGCTACGAGGCCGAAGCCGAGGAAAAAGCGAGCGAAGATATCATCCATGAAATATTCGATAATATTGAAGTGCCGTAGTTCGTAGTTGACGATGATAGACGCTGAATTAATAAAGAAAATACGACAGATACAGATACACTCTTCTCACATGGTCAATGCGAATTTTGCGGGGCAGTATGAGAGCGTGTTCAAGGGGCGGGGTATGCAGTTTGAGGAGGTCCGTGAGTATACGCCCGGAGACGATATTCGTACGATTGACTGGAACGTAACGGCGCGTGCGGGCAAGCCCTACGTCAAACGCTTCGTCGAAGAGCGCGAGATGACGGTCATGCTGCTTGTGGATTTGAGTGCTTCCGGCGATTTTGGAACGGTCAACAGGCTCAAGAACGAACTGGCCGCTGAGTTCTGTGCGGTCCTGGCGTTTGCAGCGGTGAAAAACAACGACAAGGTGGGGCTGATTATTTTCACGGACGAAATCGAGTTGTTTATTCCACCCAAAAAAGGCAGCAGTCATGTCTTGCGACTGATACGCGAATTGCTGTATTTCAAGATGCCGCAGAAGAAAACCGATATCCCCCTGGCTTTGGACTACTTAGGCAGGGTCATCAGGAAGAAGGCAACCGTCTTTCTGGTTTCCGATTTTATCACGACGGATTTTTCCCGCCAGCTTTCATTGGTCAACCGGCGGCATGACGTGGTGGCCGTGGCGGTGCAGGACCCGGTCGAGATTGAAATGCCCGCGGTGGGCCTTGTCGAGTTTGTCGACGCCGAGAGCGGCGAAGTTATGGTTGTCGACACATCCAGTGGTCGATTTCGCAGACACTTCGGAGCCCGGAGCAAAGGCAGGGCGGACCAACTTGCCGAAACCCTGCGATCCGTAAGCGTCGATTGCATTAATATCCGCACCGACAAACCGTATATCAACGACCTGATCAAATTCTTCCACATGCGTCATCGGCGATATTGAAGTGGTGAAGGAAAAATGTACAGGGCAAATGGAAAAAGCGTGATCAAGTTTGTTCTGATGACACTGAGTGTCGCTTTGACCCTGTGCGCCGGTTGCAGCAGGGACCGGCCGCAGACCGGCTCCGATACCGAATTTGCCATTGAAAAAACATATACCGCAGGTGCGCTTTCCGTGAAGCTGAAACTCAGCGCCGACAAAGTCAAAATCTCCGATCTTGTCATACTTCAGATTGAAGCGACAACCGAGCCCGGTTACGACGTCCAAATGCCTAATGTAAGCGAGACGCTGACGCGACTGGCGATTCGCGACTGGCGAAGCCTTGGCGAGAAACTCGACCGGGACAATAAGATCGTTCGGACGCATCGCTATCGACTCGAACCATTAGCCTCGCCAAGTGCATCCGTCGGAGGCCTGCTGTTTGAGTTCTGGCCCGATTCGCAGACCGAAGACGCCGCCCGGCAACTCATCACCGAGGCGATTGAGATAGAAGTTACTTCGCTTCTGGAGGAGTTGGGCACGGACCTGGTAATCGAAGACATCGAAGACGTGGTTGATATCCGACCAGGCCGCCTCATCTGGTGGATCGTCGCCGGTACAGTCATCATATTGGCTGTGGGAGGCGTTTTATGGTATCGACTGCGACCGAAAAAGAACGCTGCAATCGCGCGGATTTTCAGGCCCGCCCACGAAATAGCGTATGAGATACTGCAAAGACTCGCCAAAGACAAGCTCGTCGAGGCGGGGCGAATAAAGGAGTTCTACGAGCGACTCAGCGATTGCCTGCGGCATTATATCGAACATCGTTTCA
>JAGHBX010000397.1 GCA_021160785.1 Planctomycetota bacterium
GTACTGTAATCCCGAAATTCAACGTTGTCGTCGGGCACCAGGTCGGCAGAAAGTCCCATATCGGCTTGGAGCCATTGCTCGGCGAGGGTGGAAAGATCGACATAGTTGACGGTGCATACCTGGACGCCCTGGTCGTAAATATCCGGTGAGTTGAAATTTATCCAGCCGATGTTCTCACCCCAGGCCCATCCGGAGAAATTTCCCTGTTGGTCTATTTTTACACCATAGTCAGTCGGGTCGCCGGGAACCTGCGGATTGAAATTGATCCAGCCGATGTTTTCGCCCCAGGCGCAGCCGGAGAGGTTTCCCTGACCGTCGTTTAAAACGCCGCCGTAATTTCGGGGACAGAGGTTGATCCAGCCAATGTTCTCGGCCCAGATAAAACCCGTAACTTTGTCGGAAGCAACCTGGGCGCCGGCGTTTGGATCGGCTGCCGAAGGCTCAAAGTTTACCCACCCTATATTTTCGCCCCAGCCATACTGGCTGTCGTCATCATTAGGGTCAATATTCTCGGCCTGACAAGTGTAAACGAACGCTAATATAAAAATAATTAATACTTTCTTACTCATTGTTATTGTCCTTTCTCTTGTTCAGGTTAATATCTTGGTATTGAAAGTTAGCCCATGGATGAATCGCATTTGCGGTGTCGGAGATATCTCCAACACCCGGACATCGAACAGCCGGGCGTATTTGCGATAAGCTCCCCAGTAGTCGGAACTGATAATACCGGCAAAGTCTTTTCCAAGCACATCTTCAAGCACTTTACTGCCGCGAGACTTATCAATCTTAAACAGGCTGTAATCAGAAGTAT
The DNA here is from genome assembly GCA_021160785.1 of Planctomycetota bacterium. Taxonomy (GTDB): domain Bacteria; phylum Planctomycetota; class Phycisphaerae; order Sedimentisphaerales; family Anaerohalosphaeraceae; genus B28-G16. The sequence continues at coordinate 812 of JAGHBX010000397.1, forward strand.
CAAAACCTGACTCTGAACAGTTGGCTGACGGTTTTTGTTACTAATCAACCCGCTTGGTTGGCTTCGATATCCCAGCCTCTTTGAATGGCCGGAAGCGGGTCATCATTTTCATCAACGCCAGTGTATTCCCATTCGATTCGCCCATACCTGAACGAGACTTCTTCCATTGGCAGTACATCTGCCCCACCCATTGGAAGAATCATCATGTTGACTCCCGATACCAGGGCATCTTCAAGGATTACCTTCATATAGACGATTTTGTCCCCGGCAGCCCGGCAGAATTCTATGGTAACCTGCGGAATATGCTGCCCCTGGGCACAGCAGAAAGCAAGCAAAGGTGTGGCCTTGTCGATACGCTTTATAACAGTGATTTCGCTGAACTCTGCGACACCGCTTGGGTGAGACGCTCCACTGTCGACGTCCATAGTGATGCCCTGATGATAGCTCAAGACCTCGATCCAGTCGCGATGATTCTGATCCTCCGACTCGCCGGGGATGTTGCCTATCTGCATGAATCCATCATAGGCTCCGACCATACCCGACTGTGCGGCAACAAAGCCGGCGGGGTGACTGAGATTCTTGTTGACCTGGTAAAGCTGTTCCAGCGTGTGCATCGTTGCCCCGGGCGGCGCATTGGGGTCAAGCTCACCGCAATACGAATCACCCATAAACACAATGCTGACAACAACGAGAACAACTGCCAGAAAATAAGTTCTCAAATGGATAAGTTTCATTGTTATATCCTCCTGATTAAAATCGGTTACTTACTTTGGCCCCCCTCTGATTTCTTTCTGAAAAATCCCAATAACAGAAGCATAATACACCTTTATAACCTTTATTGCAGGGTTTTGGTCTGCCCGTTTTGAGCTGTCAACTGCCGGATGAGAAACGCCGGGTAACAATTGTTGCAGAACTAAGGCGGATGTACCCGTTTGGCGCAAAACTCCCACGGCCGGGGGGAAGTACAAAAGAAAACATCCTCTCGTCCGCAGGGTCTCCTCAGGTCCCTACGGGCTGTCTCCAGTTACATCTATAATAACAGAATTCGACCACATTGCAAGAAAATTCCAGGTATGGCCAAACACACATCAATCGCTATTCCGGCAGGTCGGCGAGCCAGCCATCGCCCCAGGCTGCCCATTCGGCTTCGGTGGCTGTCGCCCAGTGGTTATTCGTGTCGAATACCCGGCTCCATTTCAAGGTCCAAAGGTTCTTGATGCCGATTCTGCGCACCGACCCGTCCATAAACAGCAAATTGGACTTATAGTCGCCGTGCCGATTTACGCAGAAAGAGCGCATTTGTTGGTAAGTGCCATTCCAGTCACCGTCGTATTGAGGTGGATCGTCCGTATCTGAGGGGTTTTTCCCCATCCATTCAGATGGTCCCATCATTGGTATCTGCTGGGCCCCGGCTAACTGAACCGTTCGCCAGTAGCCTGCTGAATTACCACCTATAACTCCGGGCGCCTGGTCATAAATCCAGGCGTTTATGCCGTAACTGCCGCCTACGCCTGCCGTCCACCTGCCGTTGCCGGTATAGCCATTGCCGGGTATACCTGCCGTTCCCCATTCTTCCTTGCCCTGGTCGCCGAATACTCCCCAGGCACTTGTGGGCGCTCCCCAGGGAAGATTCCCTTCGCTGCTGTGTGTCGTCGCTATCGGACAATAGCGGAGTTTGTCCTGGTCGCCGTAATAGGGCTTGAGTACAACCCACCACTCGCCGTCGTCTGCGCTCTCTTCGCTCGTAGGCCAGTTGTGGACCAGCCCTTCTGAGAATCGGCCATCATTGTCACTCAGGTACGCCCCGAAGTAGCTACCCCATTGGCGGAGGTTGGAAAGGCAGACTATTTCCTTGGCCTTTTTCTGACCGCTTGCGCCGATGGCTCCGACCACCATCGCCAGAAAACCGACACAGATTACAGAAACCAGCATATCAATTCTGCCAATGCGTTTATCGCTGCTCATAATGACTCCTCGATATATCAAAATCAAACCTGATAAAAGCCTTCTATTATTCGCGCATCCACTGCTCAGCTATTTCTACATAATCTGCAAAATCCACGACCCTGTCCTGGTTAATATCCGCAGCCAAACGATACGGCCTATCTGGTGGGCAAAATAAGCTTGGAGGCTCATATTCACACTGCTCACACAACCACTCACTGGCCAAAATTTCTATATCCGCGTAACTGACGCGACCATCGTTATTAATATCTACAAACAGGGCCAGCCTTCTACTGCCCTCACTACATTTGTCATAGCTTATTGCCCATACCTTTCCCGCGGAATCGCTGACCAGCAATGTCCCATCATTGGCTATCACGCAATGATTCAGGCTGCCGTCACCCCTGAACCAGCTTACAATTTTTCCGCCGATTCTTTTCACGTATCTAAAATAGTTCCATTCGTCTGGGGGTTTGACAACTTCGACATTGCCCTTGAGTACGTAAACCCTGCCGGCACTGTTGGCGGCATATATCAACCCCCCGTGCTCAACCGTCAAACTGAAGCTGCCTGAATTACCAAGCTTTGCTACCCATTTCAGTGTGCCATTCGGGTTCACCGCACGCAGATACGGATCACCCATGCTCAGATAGATGGTTCCGTCCGGTGCTACTACAGGCTCAGACCAGGCGGACTTATCCAGGTGCGGCTTCTGCCTACACAGCGGATCGCCCGCCTCACTTGGATCCCGATACTCATCCCAGACAGAGTCGGTCTTGCCCGAAAGGTTCACGCTCCAGATAACTTCGCCGCTATCGGCGTCCACCGCATAAAGGTTCGGGTCATACGCCATTGCCTGGTAAATCACGCCATCGCTCAATACGGGTGAGGCAAATGTCCATCTCCTGCCGGCATAGTCAAAATCGCATTTCCATTTAACATCGCCGGTGTTTGCATCCAGGGCATATAAATCCGCCTCATAAAAGTCACTGACATAAACCGTCCCGTTGGCGTCCACGGCAGGTGAACCGGTAACGCTGCCGTTGGGGTCAAATTCCCAGAGCTCACTGCCCTGGACACCCAGACAACGTAAACCGCCCTCCATCGAACCGGTGTATATCCTGGTGCCATCGTTGGAAACCGCCGGGGCCGCATAGGTATTCCATCCATTTCGATGAGTCCATCGGACATTGCCGTCGCTGCTTATCGCCCAGAGTTCACCGGCCTCGGTCCCCACGTAGAGAGAACCATCAGATCCCAGCGTGGGCGAGCCTTCTATGTTATCGCCCAAATCCAGGCTCCAGAGAAGGTTGCCGGAACTGTCGAGCTTGTATACACTGCCCTCTTCCGTGGTCAGGTAAACCGCACCGCCCTTGCTCACAACCGTACTGCCGCTAATCGGACTGTTGGCATCGAAGCTCCACTTAACACATCCGGTCAAGGGGCCGCTTACCTCGGCAAGGGCATTTCTGGTCATACCGCCGCCCAGACTGGACCATTGGGCCTTTTCGACAGGGCCGACCCGGTCAGGCCTTACACTGAACAGGCCGCTGTCATAGACCAGCAATCCCGAATTCTCAGGACTTGCGGCGACCGATATTATGCACTGGTCGGAATTAAGGAGGTCCGGTATTTGCCAGGTATAAGAGCCAACACCTGCAGAGACCGTATCTATAGTTTGCCAACTTGCCCCGCCATCTCGGCTGAGGAGGATGCCCAGATTCCCCACTCCAGCCGATGTCCACTCTATCTGGTGCACGCTGCCGCTGGTCCAGAATTCGCCCGCACTGGGACTTGAAACAACCACGACAGGCGTATATTCGTCGACACCGATATCCATATACCTGCCCAGCGGTCGGGACTGACCATCCATATCCGTTCCGTGATCGGCAAGACCAGGGCTTGAACCGGCTTCTATACAGGGAGAATTTATCGTTAGGTGCAGATCGCCGTAATCGTCGTTGGCGCTTTCGTCGATGCCCGGCGTGGCCGGATCATCACCCCACCCGTCTCCGCCGTTACTGGGTATGCGCACAAAGAGGGGATTTTGGTCAATATTGCCGTTTTCAGCCCCGAAGGGCACGTTGGCGTCTCCGGGTTGGCCGTCGTCAATACAGCAATTAACAATTTCCGTACCGGACTCATCACAGAAAATCTGAGCCGAAACCGGGGAACCGGATAAATCACTATTGCCCCAGAATATACTGTGATCGCATTCAAGCTTTCCAGCATTATCGTAAATGCCGCCACCTAGCCCTGTGGCATTGTTGACTACTATGCTACAGCCATGCATCCTTACAACGCAATTGACGTAAACGCCCCCTCCATCCTGAGCTTCATTACCTACGATTCTACATTCCCGTAGGTCATGCTGAGCATATTCATCGCCACCCAAATACAGACCTCCACCTTTACCGGCAGCGCTGTTACCAACGATCCAGCAACCTTCCAAACTGCACGTTTCTTCCTCGCTCTCGACACCTCCACCGTTGTAACCGGTGTAGTTACCTTCAATGAGGCAATTGCGGAGGGTCAATTTGGCGTCATCGACAGCAATCGCTGGAGCAGAATTGGTGATGCCGCTGTCTCCATTGTTAGCGATCCGGCAATCAATTATCTCGGTTACCTCCGCATCAGACCACCTATAGCCTATCACGCTGATCACGCCCTCACCGTAGTCCGTTTCGGCCCTTTCCCGGACATTGTCTTTTATTACGCAGTCGCGAATGACAGGACCCGCCCGGTAGCATCGGATCGCCTCGTTGGAATCCGTTATAGTTACACCCTCCAGGATCGAATCCCTGTCCTCGGCATGGTTAAACGTTACCACAGTTCCTCCACCGGGTCTCTTAAGGATGCAATTCTCAGGGCCGTTGGCACTATGCAGCCAGATCGCTTTGCCCAGGAAGTTTATCCCGCTGGGAACCGTATATTCATCATCGGCAACGATAATCCCGTCCCCGTCAACCGCCGCGTCAATCGCCTCTTGAATGGTGGCATAGTCGGCAGGCACGTGAATCTGGGGATTCACCGTTAAATTCACCGTTACTGTGAGCGGACTGTTGAGTGCCCTGGAATTAGAATCCACCGTAAGGTCACAAGTATATTCTGCCGGTATCAGCCCGTTAACATCAACACTCAGTTCTACAAAATCCTTTTCCCCGCTCGACCTGCCGCTATTCGGATCGAAATCAAGCCAGTCGGTCCCTCCGGTTATGTGCCACTCCATCTCCTTTGCGCCGGTGTTCCGTATCCAGAACGACTGACACTCATCTATTGAAACACCCTCGAGAGTCTGAAAACTAAGACTCTGGGTAGAAACCGCCATTCCCGGCCCCTCTACCTCGCAGTTCACGGTGACCTGCTTATCGTTGGCATCTGGCGCACTCACTGTCAGCACGCACTGGTAACTGCCTGTTTCCAGCCCAGTATTGTCCACGCTTACCGTTATCTCATCTTCCTCGCCGCTGGATTGGCCCGCTACGGGACTAACATCTACCCAGTTGCAATCATAGGTTATCTGCCAGTCCAGTACGCCTTTATCTTGGACTCTACTTACGGTAAAGCTCTTGGCCGTCGGGTTTTCTTCGTCCCTGACACACATGAAATCAAGCGCTGACGGATCAACACTGATTTCGAGACTATCGATCGCAAGTGTTACCGGAACTGTGACCGGACTGGTGCTCGCAGCAGAAGAGACAATCTCAACTGTACAACTATACTCACCCTTGGTCAAACCCGTCGGATAGGCAGATAGTGTCACAGTGTTGCTGTCCGAAACTATAGTCCCGCTGGCCGGATCAACCGTCAACCAGTCACAGCTTTCGTTTATCTGCCAGTGCATTGTTCCACCCGGATTGCCATTGGAAATGAGTATACTCTCCTGGAGTATTTCTGTCTGGCCAGTGAAGGAGGAAAACTCTATATTATTCGGTTCAACGACTATCTGTGGCAACTCAACTATCGCTTCGATATTAACATAAAAGTAGCCTGTAACTACCCCTGATGTGCTTACCTCCAGTGTGCAAGTGTTACTGCCCGTATCAAGCTGTGAAGGATCAACCTCGACGGTTATACTTTCAGCTCCATTCGTTACGCTCCCTTGGGCGGATACAGGAGTCATGCCAGGATTGTCACTCACAATAGACCACTCTAATGCATCTGTGTTATTGTTTGTAATAGAAAACTGTGTCTGTACAATATCTCCACCACTGAAGCACTGCACTTGCAGTTCTTGGGGCTCAATGCTGACCGCTTTAGCGGCAGTATCCATGTACTCGTAAGCCCCCAAATCGAGTATCGCCGATTGATCACCGTTGCCGTCTATCAGCCCACTTTCTCCTGTAA
>JAGHBX010000595.1 GCA_021160785.1 Planctomycetota bacterium
CGGTCGCCACCTCGCTGAGGATTGCGCCTTCGGGGCCGCCGAACTGCCAGTGGCGCGAACCAACTCGAACCAGCGGCGTGAACTCACCCGGTTTCAAGATGACTTCGTGTTCGACTGTTACGGTGCCATTCATGTGGCACTTGGGCACGACCGCCTTCATCGGCCTGGTGGGTTCGCCTTCGCTATAAACGTAGCTTATGCCGTGGCGAACCACCCATCCTTCCATCTTGGCGGGATTCTTCTCTGTCTTGAGATGATAATGCTCCGGCAGCATCTGATTGGGCAGCAAAAACAGGTCCATAAGCATATAGCGTTCTTTTTCGTTGTTGACGAACATGTTTGCGCCCAGACCGAGTTTTAGAAATTCGCCCGTGCCGTAGTCCGACACCCACAACTTTTCCCGGATGTCCGGGAAGATCGGATAGCCGTGATACTTCATCAGGGCGATGTAGCCGTCTTTACCCTTTTCGACATCGAACTTGCCGTCGGCGTCGTAGAAGTCGGCATTGTTGAAACCGAGCTTGCCCGATCCGGACTTGCCGAACATTGATTCGTTACACCCGCCCACCGCCAGACCGGTCGCCGTAAGTGCGGTCGTCTTGATTACATTGCGTCTGCTGATAAGATGTTTCTTTTCCATGGTAAGGTTCCTTTGTGTTTGGTGTTGGCTTCTAATTTCCTTTTCCGGTAACTGATTTTAACTTATATCCTTCCAGATCGGGTCGAGTGCGGAGATGACTTTTTTGTAGCGGTCATACTTTTCTTCGTAGACGCTTTTCATCGCCGCATTTGGCTCCTGTAGTCGCGAAAAACTCACCATTTTCTCGATCGCCTCATTATACCCATTAAAGCAACCGCATGCAACCCCTGCGGCGATTGCCGCGCCCAAGGCCCCTAATTCGGTCCCATCCGGTATCTCAAACGGCACCTGGAGGATGTCGGCGAATATCCGGACCCATTCGGTGCTCCGGGAGGCGCCTCCTGTCAGGCGGATCACATCCGGCATATCGCGGAACTTCAGCAGCCGCTCCACGTGGGCCTTATGGCCGAATACCACCCCTTCGAAAATCGAGCGAAGCACGTGTCCGCGGTTGTGCCATGCGTTTATGCCGATAAAGCTCGCCTTGGCGTCGGGGTTGGCGTTGGAGCCGAACAAAAACGGCAAAAAGACGATTTTGGATTCTTCCGGCCTTGTCGCCGCTACGGCCTCGTTCACCACATCGAATACGCTTCTGCCCTGGGATTCGGCTAATTGCTTGTCGGCGTCAAAGAACTGTGTTACGAACCATTCGAGATTGCTTCCCGAAGTTGCGCTTCCTTCAAGCATCAAATAGTAACCCGGGATCGAATAGCACGAGGTCATAAACACGTCTTCGTCGACGACGGGGGTCTTTGAGATGTACTGGTTATTGCCCCAGGTGCCCGCGATCATACAAAGCTGCGCCTCGTTGACAACGCCCGACGCCAGGCCGCATGCGTCAATGTCGAACATGCCGCCCGCAACGGGAGTGCCCGCCTTGAGACCGGTCGCTGCGGCGGCTTGGCTGGTTACAACGCCTGCGATATCGGCGGTCTGTATGATCGGCGGCAAAAGCCGGCGCATATCGGCAATACCGAAATCAGCCAACAGTTCATCGTCATAATCGCAAGTCTCAAGGTTCATCAGGCTCGTGCCGGAAAAGTCGGTCAGCTCCGCCTGGATATTGCCCGTAAGCCGAAATCGCGTGTAGTCCTTGGCCATCAGGACCCAGCCGGCCTTTTTCATAGTCTCCGGCTCGTTGTCGTCAAGCCACGCCAAAAGCGCATTGGGCTGGGCGGGCCAGATGCTCTGCATGGTCTTTGGACGGACCTTCTTGTCGATACCGTCGGCGACCCACTTGTCGATATAACCCCGCGCCCGCGAGTCGGTTGAGATGATCGCGTTGCGAACCGGCGCGCCGTCGCTGTCGACGAGATACAGCCCGTTACCGTGACCGGTGCAGGCAGCGCAGCAGATATCACCGGGATCAACCTTCGCCTGGGCGATCACCTTTTTTATCGAATCGGCGGTCGCCTTCCACATCGCCGCCATATCGCGCTCGATAAAGCCGGGCCTGGGTGTGAGCATCTCGGTCTTCTCGGACGCAACGCCAACCTCTTTGCCGTCAAGCGTAAACAGCGCAGCCTTGGAAACCGTAGCCCCGTTGTCAATCCCCATCAGGAACTTCGCCATAGCCTTCTCCTTAACAAAATAGAAACGGGCCCGACCCGGCAACCGGGGCCGAGCCCGCAAACTTCAATATCGCCCCTGCATCACAAATTGCTTATGCTTCGCTGCTCTCAGCAGACTCGGCAGATGCCTCGGCGGCAACAGGCGCTTCCGGAGCAGGCGGCTCGGCAGCGGCCGCCACTTCCTTGGTATCGTCCTTAAACAACAACGCAAATGCAACCAACAGAGCCACCGAACATATCGTTGTAATTGTCCAGATGGGGTTCCAGTTGACGATCTCGTCAGCGCCGGTATATTTTTCTATCAGCATGCCGTTTATGAAATTTCCGGCCAGCCATCCAATGCCAAAGCACAGCAAACCGATAAGTCCCTGGGCCTGGGCGCGAATCTCCGGCGGCGCCTTTTTGTCCACATACACCTGACCGCCTACGAAGAAGCAGCCGAAGATAATTCCGTGGACCCATATTCCGACAAAGTACAGGAACCTCTCATCATACATCCCGCCGGCTAAGTAAGCCGAATATCTTATGACAAGTCCCACAAGTCCGAAGATCATAGTCTTCTTGATGCCGAATTTCGCCAGAGACAACGGCACAAGCAGCATGAGGAACATCTCAACAAACTGCCCCATATTTGTGGTAAGAGTAATCAACTTGAAGCCCATGGCCTTGAGAAATATGGAATTGTACGAGAAGTAAATTACAAAAGGAATCATCACAAGAGTCGACAGGATAATAAATATGGCAAAGTTGAAATCCTTAAGAAGGCCCAATGCCCGCAGGCCCAGCGCGTCGACAATAGAAGCCTTCTGACCCTTCGCAGGCGGAGGAGTATTGGGAAGCGTCAAGTTCAAAAGAGCCGCTGCAAGGGCCGCGCCCGCCCCGCAATACAGCGGAATCACCGTGCCGTCTATTTGCTTGTCGAACACCTGCAAGGCGACCAGACTAAACAGCAAAGACGACACCCATCCTATCGAGCCAAGAGCGCGAATCTGAGGGAACTTTTCAGACGGACAGTGGGCAAGTGCAATAGCGTTGGTCAGGCTCCATGTGGGCATGTAGCAGAACATCGCCAGCAGAAGCAGTATAAACAGAACAAGCGGAGCGGTCACATTCGCCGCCAGGACCAACAGGATTGCACAAAGGATATTCAGCACGACAAGCACCTTGTTGCTGGCGAAATGGCGATCTGCAATCATGCAGATGATCGGCGAAGCCAGACAGCCTAAGGGCATCGAACTCATAATAGTCGCCATCTGCCATCCCTTGATTTGCAGCGTTCCAAGGTAGGCCGCCAGCGGTACAAAGAATACCGCAAAGTACATGTATTGCATGAACATCATGACGCTCAGGCGAATTCTTGTATCAAATGTCATTTGCTGTTCCATGTCAAAACTCCTTCTTAATTCTGTCTTAGTCCTTTTACGCCCTTATTGGGACGTCCCTATTCCAATTCGATCACACTGATCGTATGCGGTGCGTCGTGTTCGTTTCCGTCGAGGGGGAGATCGATATTGGAGACATACACTTTGTTGCCGCGGATACACACTTCCGACGGCTTATCCAGCAGGCCGCCTTTTCCGCCGGAGTTGTTCTCGTTCTGCCAGATAATCGTAACCTTGCCTGTCTTGGGATCGACCTTGTGGACGGCGTTGGCCACGAAATCGGCGATGTATATATCACCGGTCGTCGGGTGGATTTTCATGCCGTCGGCACTCTTCATGCCGTTATCCTTTGCAAGCACCGTCGGCGCCGAGGCCTTGCCGTTTTCGTCGAAGGTGAACTTCAAAACGCTCGCCTCGCCGAAATTGCACACATACATATTACCATCCTTATCGAAGGCTAAGCCGTTTGCGCCCACTGTCGCGGTCCAGTCGTCGGCTGTCGTGGTGAACTTTGCGATAAGGTGTGGATCCCCGCCGCCGACTGCAACCTTGACTGGTTCGCCGGTGAATTCACTGTACTTGAAGCGATATACACCGCTGGGCATGGGCACCGCGTCCGGATCCAGCGAGGTCTCTGTCACATAAACGCTGTCGCCGAAACACGACACCGCGTTCGCCATTCGCATACCCTCTGCGACGGTGTCGATGCTCTGGGCTTTTCCGTCTTTCATGTTCACACGGAGCAGACGCGATATTCCTTCGGGATGGTCGACCATCCCCTGGTTGTCGGCGATGTAAAGATTTCCGTCCGGACCGACATCGATGCCCAAAGGCCCCACTTTTTTGGATACGGGATGGACGGGCAGAGTGCACACCTCTTCGATTTTATCGTCCTCGGATATTCTCAGGACGACAGCCGGATGCGAATCGTCGTTGAAGTTCGGTATGTTCAAAAGAATGGTGTTGTCCGCATCGAGCACCATGCCGTCCGGCGTGTTGTACTTTTCGCCCAGATCGACCGCAATAGTCGGCTTGTGGGCTGGGGCCTTAACCTTTTCTACCTTGGGACAGCCCGCCATCACCGCCACAAACAAGCAGCCGATCAGCACGCACAGAATCCTCGAGTAATCACTTCGCTTCATAATGACTCCCTTTCAAATTAACAAAGCCGATAAACACATTTTCCTGATAAACGCTTCCACTTATCCACAAAGATACAGCAGGCTCCCGTCATTATCAAGCACAAACAAATTTACTTCACTACATCGTATTGGCCTTTGCAAGGACACACACTCCGACGATGAGCACGGCGATTCCCCCAATTATCCAGTTTATACTCTCTCGGCTCGCCCCTTTCCACTCGCCGGTCAGAAACCCGTTGACATTGCCCACAATAATTGCAAACGACATAAATACCGCATATCCGACCGAAACGCCGATATCCCCTAACTTGGTGGCGCCAAGACCGAAGAAAACAATCGCCCCGTCATGCAGACAGGCCATCGCAAGGGCAAGTACGAGAACCTTTCCAATTCCTGGTGCGGCAAAGTTTTTCCATGTACCATTCTTTGTCAGTTTGAATACGCAATAGCCGCACGCCGAAACCGCCCCGCCCCATAGTATCAAAGCCGTAACAACATAAGTCGACGACAGGGGTGAATTGCCGAACTGTTCGGCCTGGGCCAAATCCGTAACGGGTTTACCGAAACTGAACGCCACGGCATAGCAGGCGCACAGAACGCCGGAAATGAAAGCGATTGCCTGGCCGACAAATATCTTGGGCTTTTTCGTATCCTGCTGAATCTCGGCGACGTCCGGCCGGTCTTTCTTTAGACTTGCGGTTTTGAGAATACCCGCCCGTCCACTGACAACCACGCCGATCAGGCAGGCAACGACACCAGCCATAACCGTATATCCCTGGGGCGTCAGTATCTTGTCGGGGTGGTGAATAGCCATAGGTATCATCGAGTCGAAAGCAATCTGTGCGCCATAATTGATCGCGTAGGCAAGAGACAGTCCGATGAAGGCAAAGCTAAGGCCTAATGTCATCGAGCCGAAGCCCCAAAGCAATCCGAACACAAGAATCCAGATCACCGCTGAAAAACCTGCTGTCGAGCATATCTGGAAGAAGCCGTCAACCGCGACCGGCCCCAACGTCAGCGGGATCAGTATCGTCACAAAGAAAAAGAACGGTCCCCACAGGTTCTCCCACGGCGTGTCCTTTCCGGCGAACTTGCTCGGCAGGCCGAACGACCCTCCGCAGATCGCCCCTAATAAAACGAATGTGAATCCTAACGGCAGGTTTGGGTCCATTGCCAATACTCCTTATTCATCGCCAACTGTTTTATCTCATGAGCATTCCGCCTGAGACGTCTACCGTTGCCCCGGTCATGTAGCTTGCGCGGTCGGAGGCAAGGAATGTTACAACGTCGGCGATCTCCTCGGGTGTCGCTATCCGATAAAGCGGCACGCGGTTAAGGTACTTCTCCAGATTCCTGCTGAGGACTCCCTCGACCATATCCGTGCGAATCATGCCCGGCGCGACGGCGTTTACACATATACCCTCTTTGGCGACCTCGCGGGCGAGAGAAACCGTTAACGAAACCATAGCGCCCTTACTCGCGTCATAAGGGGCATGCCCGCTTGTCGAGCCGCGAAAGCCCGCCTGCGAACCGATATTGACGATCTTGCCGGTCCGCCCCTGGTCGAGCAGCCGCTTGACAAACTCGCGAGAACAATAGAACGTGCCGTTTAGATTCACATCGATCGTTTCCCGCCACATCTCTGCCGGCATTTCCGCCAACTGGCACGTCGGACACGTCGCGGCGTTGTTGACAAGGATATCGAGCTTGCCGAACTCGTCAATCTGCTCGAACATGTCCAGCACATCGGCCTCGACGCCCACATTCGCCGCAACAGCCATCGCCCTGCAGCCGTATTTGTCTTTAATTTCGGCGGCGACGGCCTCGGCCTTGTCCCGGCTACGGGCATAATTGACAACGATGTGTGCGCCCTCGGCGGCAAGCGAAAGGCAAATAGCCTTACCCAGCCCGCGCGAACCTCCCGTAACGAGTGCGACCTTGTCTTTCAGATTTAAGTCCACTTCAATTCTCTCCTTGTCTTACGGTTTCAAGACTACTCTCAACGCCCTGCCGCTTTGCATCAGCTCGAAGGCCTCGAGTATTTCATCCAACCTGCGTATATGCGTCGCCAGCCTATCAGCCGGCAGTGAGCCGCCTGCGATCATCTCGACCGCCTTTGCGACATGCTCGCCGGTCGAATCGCTCGTGCCCACAAGCCTTATCTCGCCGTAATGAATTATCCGGCTGTTAATCTCGAGCATACAGTTATCGGCCGGCAGCGAAGCGAACAGGCAGACCGTACCGCGTTTTCGCACTAATTCAATCGCCTGGGCCTGTGGCGCCGCCGCCGGCGCAGCAACGATCGCCACATCGGCGCCGATACCACCGGTATTGTCCTTTACGATCTGCGTCAAATCCTGGCGAGCGGGATTCACCAGCAAATCGAAGCCGAACTCTTCGGCCTGGGCGAGTCTTTCGGGATTGATTTCCGACAGGATAATCTTTGCCGCCCCGAACTGCTGGGCGACGCAGGCGTTCATAATGCCCATGGGACCGGCGCCGACGACAACGACCGTATCGCCGGGCTGGATATCACAGTTGCCCACCGAGTTCACCGCACAGCTCAACGGCTCCGACAGCGCAGCGTGTTCGGCTTTGACATTACCCGGGACCTTGATGACGTGGTCGTTCTGCAGCGCACGCGCCGGGATCGTCGTATATTCCGCCATCCCGCCGGGATAGGCAAATCCCATCGGCGCAATATCGACACACAGATTGCGCCAGCCCTTTTTGCAGTAGTAACACTCGCCGCAGGAAATCGACGTCGCCATGACGATTCGCTCACCGGTCGAAAAACCATCTACGTTTGCACCCACGGTATCGATAATACCGGTGAACTCATGGCCCATCACCATCGGGGCCTTGATGCGCGGATTGCCGTGTCGATACGCCTTCATATCCGTGCCGCAGACGGCGCAGGCGTCGATCTTAACGCGAATCTCATCGTCGGCGCACTGTGGAATATCAATCGTCTCGACCCGGATATCGCCGGGCGAATAGTATCTAATAGCCTTCATTGCCGCCGTCATAGGTCGCTCCGTCCAACACTTTTTCCGTCGA
>JAGHBX010000344.1 GCA_021160785.1 Planctomycetota bacterium
AGGTGCACTCCGTCGAGAAGATCGTGATGGCCCAGGAGACGCAGGACCACAATCCTGCATATTTCGCCAAGGCTGCTAAATCGTTCGGCGATAAAGTGGAAATCGAAATGATCCCGCACACGGAGCTAAAAGAACGCAGCCATAATGTAAAGACGATCGTCAGGACCGGCGACTTCACCGCATGGGGAAATGTTATGCTGGTCTCCGGAGCCGGCGATCGCTGGCGAATGGAAAAATAGTATCCAATAAAGAAAGTCAGGTGTAAATGGACATTACTATTTCAACGACTGATACAGTTATCATTATTGCCTACTTAGTCGGCATTATGGTTGTCGGCATTGTGGCGGGATACAAGAAAAACACTTCTTCCGACCAGTTTTTCCTTGCCGGTCGATCGCTGAGGTGGCCTATTATAGGGACAGGTTTGTTTTGCGCCAACATTTCCACGATTCACCTTGTGGGATTGGCTTCGTCCGGATACAAGGACGGCCTGGTCATAGGCAATTTCGAGTGGATGGCGGCCTTTTGCCTGATCTTATTAGGGATCGTCTTTGCACCGTTTTATTTCCGCAGCAAAATTTGTACGCTTCCCGAATACCTGGAAAAACGTTACAGTTCGGGCGCCCGCACGTTCCTGGCCTTTATTTTCGTAATGTCTGCGCTCCTGGTGCACATCGGCATCAGCCTCTACGCCGGCGCCAAGGTGCTGGAAGCCTTTTTTGGCATCCCCTATGTTTACTCCATTATTGGCATCTCGGTTATTACGGCTGTCTACACGATTATCGGCGGTCTAAAGGCCGTCATGGTTACCGACGCCATCCAGGCGGTGCTGCTGCTTGCCGGTGCGGCGACCCTGACTATTTTCGGTATCTGTGCTCTGCCCGGCGTTGGGATCGAAAACTGGGCCCAGTTCAAGGCCGCCTGTCGACCGGACCAGCTCAGTATGATTCAGCCCATAACCGATGCCGCGGCGCCCGGCAAGTTTGCTCTTCGAGAGTTTTCCTGGTATTCGATTGCTTTTGGATACCCCGTACTTGGGATTTGGTACTGGTGCACCGACCAGACTATCGTCCAGAAGGTTCTTGCCGCCAGGACCGAGAAGGATGGTCGCGACGGTGCGATTTTCGCCGGCTTTCTGAAGATTCTCCCGGTGTTCCTGATGGTGCTGCCCGGTGTAATCGGCTATGTCCTGTATAAGGACATTATCGGGACAGACAACGACGCCACTTTGATGGTTATGATGAAGAACCTGCTTCCGGATGGTGTCAGAGGACTGATGGCGGCAGGCCTGTTGGCGGCGCTGATGAGTACGATCGAGGCGGCGCTTAACAGTACGGCAACACTGACCGCCGAAGATATCGTCAAACGCCTGCGTCCCAATACATCGGACGCCAATTTGGTATTGATCGGTCGTGTCACCGCCGGTGTTGTCGTTGTGCTGGCGATGCTGTGGTCCACACAAGGCGGCAAGTTCGGCAGCATATTCGAGGCGATTAACAAAATCCCCATGGCGTTTGCGCCGGGCATAACAGCCGTGTTCCTCTGGGGTGTGTTCTGGCCGCGTGGAAACAAGCAGGGCGCTATCGCAGCCCTGATTTTCAACGTGGTTATTGGTTTCGTCTATCTCGCTGTCGACATTCCCCTGGTCGGCGACAAGCAGCTTATTGCAAAAGGTCTGGGCATCCCGTTTATGCAGGTGGGCTGGTATCTGTTCCTGCTTTCAAGCGCGGTATATTTTGTCGTCAGCCTGTCAACGCCTGCTCCGGCAAAGGAACAGCTTGAAAATCTCTGCTGGACTCGTCCGCTCGATGCTCTTCGCGGCAAGATGGAAGGGACAATTACCGACCCGCGTGTCATGGCGGTAATTCTATGCGCAATCATGGCCGTGCTGTACGCAATACTGCATTAACAGCGACCTGGCAATCCATGAGGCGGCGACAGTAATACTTATCGAAAGAAACGTCAATAAACATGGGATTTACCGTTACAGGAATTGGCGAACTGCTCTGGGATGTATTCCCGGAAGGCAGGAAATTGGGCGGTGCGCCTGCGAATTTTGCGTATCATTGTAAGGCATTCGGGGCGGAGAGTTACCCTGTAAGTTGTGTTGGCGACGATGATCCCGGACGTGATATATTGCAGGCATTGGATACGCATGACATTGATGTGTCCTTTATTGCCGTAGATTCTGAGCATCCGACCGGAACGGTATCTGTCCAGGTCGATGGAAATGGAAAACCTGATTATGTCATTCATGAAAACGTTGCATGGGATCATATTCCTTTGACAGAAGAAATGCTAACGCTTGCCGGAAAAGCAGATGCTGTATGCTTTGGCTCGCTCGCTCAAAGGTCAAAGACTTCCCGCCGGACAATTCAGAAGTTTTTATTGGCGACACGGTCGGATTGCGTCAGGATTTACGACGTCAATCTCAGGCAGGATTTTTACAGTCGGGATCTTATCGAAGAGATGCTGGATATGGACGGAAGGAGATAGAATGCGAATTACGACACTGTTATTGGGAATTGCAATCCTGTTTGCGCAGCTATCGGCGATGGGCGCCGTGCAGGAGGGCCCGAAAGCTGATGGAGCAGCGGCAGGGAGCAATCTGATCGACCAGTACAACGTCGTCTGGACCAGCCAAAGCAAAGACGCCGGCGAGTCCATGCCCGTTAGCGGCGGGGATGTCGGCTTGAATGTCTGGGTGGAGAATGACGAGTTGCTGGTCTACATGGGACGCGCCGGCTATCGGGACGAGAACGGCGCACTGCTCAAGCCGGGCAGGGTCCGTGTCAAACTCACACCGAATCCTTTCGAAAAGGGCAACTTTCGCCAGGAACTGAAGCTGCGCCAAGGGTATGTACTGGTTTCGGCAAAGCAACCCGATGGAAAAGACATGGCGATGAGGATCTGGGTCGAAGTGGCTCGGCCGATCGTCCATCTGGACATCGAGTCAGGTGATCCCGTCACGGTAGAGGCGACCTATGAGTCATGGCGTTATGAAACGATAGAACTGCCGAACGACAGGAGCAAACATGACCGCCGTGCCATGTGCATGATCAACTACGATGCCTATCCGGGAAAGGTCTTTCTCTACAAAGACAAAATCCGTCCCGACAATAACCTTGTCCGCTTCCACCACCGCGTTGACAATGAGAAGGACTGCTTTAACTTCCAGGTCATACAGCAGGAACTGGAACCGGTTCGCCACAAGATGGTCAATCCTCTTGAGAATCTTGTCTGGGGCGGCGCGCTTGTCGGCGACAACTTTGCCCTGGCCGGCGAGACCAGGGGCAAGTACGCAGAATGCCCGTTTCACGGCTTCAAGTATGTGAGCAAAACTCCGGCGAGGTTACATCGTGTGCGCGTCTGCCTGCATACCGACCAAACTGCCAAACAAGACACCTGGGACGCGGCGCTGCAAGAGTTGATTGACGTATCGCCAGGAGAAGATCAGGGTGTATGGAAAAAGAACCTGAAATGGTGGTCCGAGTTCTGGGACCGAAGCCGCCTGATCATCAATCCCGGCCGCGGCGAAAAGGATACCGGCTGGCGTTTGGGCCGCAATTATCAACTCTTCCGCTACATGCTGGCCAGCAATGCCAGCGGGCGTGAGCCGACAGTCTTCAACGGCGGCCTGTTCACATTCGATCCGCTCTACGTCAACGGAAAGAAAGGGCTCGGCTACACTCCGGACCACCGCCAATGGGGAGCGGCATTCACCGCCCAGAACCAACGCCTGGTCTATCGCCCCATGCTGAAAACCGGCGATTTCGATCTGCTGCTCCCAGGCTTTAGCTACTACCTAAACGGCTTGCCCAACGCCATGGCCCGGGTACGGCATTACTGGAAGCATGACGGCTGTTGCTTCGAGGAGCAATCGGCCATCACCGCCCTGCCGGGTTCATGTCAGTATGGATTCTTTGAAGGCGGCCGCCGCGGGCGTTCAAAAGACTTCGAGGTCGGCATCCAAATCAACCACGCAGGCGGCAAAGTTTACGAGGAGCAGTTGGACTGGTCCTGGCTCATACTGCAATACCATCAGTTCTCAAGAGCCGACATTGCCCGATACCTGCCGCTGATCGAACAGTCAGTCATTTTCTATGATGAACATTACCGGTATCGCTGCAAACAGCTTACCGGCAAGGAACTGGACGAAAACGGAAAGCTGGCTATTTATCCGGCAAATTCGTTAGAGAGCCATTGGGATGCACGAAATCCCACCAGCGTAATCGCCGGGCTCCGGTGTGTCCTGATTGGACTGATGAACTTGCCGGAGAAGTACACCTCTGCCAGCAAGAAGAAACGCTGGCAGAGCATACTCGATCGCCTTCCGGAGATGCCGACCGGTAACAGAGCCGAGTTTGGCGGCAGCTATTTGAAGCCGTCTGAGAACCACGACCACCGTAGTTGGCACTGTCCCGAGATGTTCCCGCTTTATCCCTATGAGTTGTATGGTCTTGGATTACCCAATCTGGATCTCATGAAACGAACTTCCCTGGCGACCGGCAAAGATCGTTTTGCCGCCAGGGCCTGGGAGCAAGCCAATATCCATGCGCCGAGGTTGGGTGACACCGAACTTGCCCAACGTCTCAACACCAAGAAGATGGACAATGGCCCGTTCCGCTTCCCCGCCTTCTGGCCCGAGACCATCGACTGGGCGCCCGACCACAACTGGGGCGGCAGCGGTATGATCGGTATGCAGGAAATGCTGATGCAGACGCATGGAGGAAAGATACGCCTGCTGCCGGCGTGGCCCAAAGAGTGGGATGTGGATTTCAAATTGCATGCGCCGTATAAGACGACCGTTGAAGGCAAAGTCCGGTCGGGCAGGATGACACTACTGAAAGTAACACCGAAACAGCGGCAAACCGACGTACTTATGCGCCGAATCATCAGATAATCTGCTTGAGTGATTTTCGTTGAAGAGTTAGACTTATCCGCGTATAAACGGATTGGCAATCGTGAGCCGTGAGCAGTATACATTGTCGTTTATCGTGTCGCTGTAGACACAAATTGAGAAAGGAGCAGCTATGTCAACGAAGGATAATCTTCAAAATGCATTTGCCGGTGAAAGCCAGGCGAATCGTAAGTATCTTGCCTTTGCCTCGCGTGCCGAGAAAGAGGGTTTTGTTCAGATTGCAAAATTGTTCAGGGCGACCGCCGCCGCCGAGACGATCCATGCCCATGCTCATCTGCGGGCGATGAAGGCGGTTCAGTCGACATCGGAAAATCTTCAGGCTGCGATGAATGGAGAAGAGTTCGAGTTTAAGCAGATGTATCCGAAGTTCATCGAAGAAGCCAAGGCCGAAGAAAGCGATGTTGCGCTGATGTCGTTTAAGAATGCGATGGCTGTG
>JAGHBX010000446.1 GCA_021160785.1 Planctomycetota bacterium
GCGCATAGATATTCTTGTCGGGAGTTACCTCCAGATAGTCCGGCGGATTGTCGGTAGCCGTGAGCAGTGAAACACCCTTGGCAAAATCAAAACCCACATGCGAAGTCGAAAGATTATGCCCCCCGAACCCCGCGCGAAAAGCTTTGGGCTCTTCGATATAATACCCATGCCCGTAATAAACCCGCCGCGCCTTCTGGTCCGCAGCCCCGAGGGCGAGATCGGTGATTCTTTGCGGGCAGTCGAAGCGGATGCGCAGGCCGCCGCGATCCGTATGCAGTGTCGCGTTAAGGTCGAATCGCTTCCCGCCCATCAACAGGTGGTGGGTAATCGTAGTCAGGGCGTATTCCACGCCCTGCACCATGACGCCGGAAGCCTCGCCGATGCGATTATCCAGTATTGCGGCGTCAATACCGTCGAAAACGACGCATTGTTTGCCCTTGCCGAAGGCGATGGCGGCATCAAAAATGCCTTTAGAGCCCGGTACGACGGCCGCAGCGCAGCCTTCGGCGAGGTCGAAGACGAATGCTTTGGAACCCACAGGGCCCCGCGGCCTTTGGGACATCACAGAATGCGGGTTGACATGCCAGCGTGCCTGGCGGCGCAGTATATCACGTTGGGCGGCGGTGAGGTTTTGGGACGGTTCTCCGGTGACGATGGCAGGCTGTGCCCAATAAGATGAATCGCATGTGGTGTTTCGTTTTGGTCCTGGGTGGGATTCGAGGCGTAGTAGTATTTCTTTGCCTGCGTACCGAGAGAGGTCAACTTTGCCCTGTAGCCATACCTTGCTGTCGGTGTGGCGGTCGAAAAGATTTTCTTTGTTTGCATAGACGCGGAATGTTACACCGTCGCTGGCCGGCTCCTCGGCGCTATGGTCCCGAATGGCATTGGCGAAGTGGAACTCGATTTTTTTCGTGTTCGGCAGTTTCAGCAAGTACTCTGCAAAAACCGTACCCGCTCCTCCTCGCCACGGCGGATGCATTGTAATCGTATCCTTCCCCGTTTCCCGATAAACCGTACCCACCGAAAAAGAAGTTCCCGACCTGTCGTCCGTACCCTTCCACCCCACCGGCATACGAACCTGGGGCTGGTCAAAGAACCGCCACAAAACGCGATGTGTTTTCAGCGAAACGAGCGACAGCACACCGCGTGCAGGAACAATATTGACCGGCATCTCCCCGGAAGTCGCCGATGTCGTCATTGCCTTTTGGAAATCGCTCTCGAAAATCTGAACACAATGAACCTTGTGATCCTTGCCCGCATGTTTGAATTGCGCGTAGACATGGACAGGATACAACGCGCTGAGCCCGCCCTTGCGGCATGCAATCCGAAAAGCAATCGTCTTTTCTTCCTTTGCGCCAAGGGCGATCTCTTTTTCGGCAACACCCACTGCATACCACTCATCAACCAGCCCCGCCATCTCAAGGCGAACTCGAATGGGTGCGTCCGCACTGTTTTCAACGGTCACCTCGACCGCAGCAGCTTTGTCAAACTCAGTCGCAGCGTCAATCTCGCCGATGGTGACCTTGACAGGCCCCTCCGTGGCCACATGACTGTTGAACCCGCTCGCCGAGCCAAAGGCAAAAAGAAATACAGCAACATAAAAGCTGATTGCGGCTCTCATCCCGAACTCCTTATTGGGCGAACGACGCCGGTCATTTATACGTCGCAGATTTCGACGGCTTCGGTCAGAGACGTCAGGGCATCTTTTTTCGGAATAAATTCCTGGCCGACGTATCCCTTGAAGCCGGTTTCGACGATGGCTTTCATAATGGCCGGGTAATAGAGTTCCTGCGTTTCGTCGATCTCGTTTCTGCCCGGCACGCCCGCGGTATGGTAATGGCCGATGCAGTCTTTATACTCCTTGATCGTCGCGATGACGTCGCCTTCCTGCACCTGCATGTGGTAAATATCGTAAAGCAGTTGAAACCGCGGCGAGCCGATCTGCCGGACAAGTTTGCCGCCCCAGTGCGTGCGGTCGCACATGTAGCCCTTGTGGTTGCGTTTGGAATTCAACAGTTCCATGCAGATGGTAACATTTTTCTTCTCGGCAAGGCCGACGACCTGTTTAAGCCCGATAGCGCAGTTCTTCAGGCCTTCGTCGTCGTCCATTCCAGCGCGATTTCCGCTGAAGCAAATAACATTGCGAAATCCGGCGTCGGAGGTGGCTTCGACGGCCTTGCGAATCTTGTCCAGACATTCGGCGTGGTTTTCAATGCGATTGAGCCCTTTGCCGATGCCGTGCGACGGTGTCATAGTGCAGACCAGGCCGTGCTTTTTCAGTACGGACCATTGATTCGGACTCGCCAGATCCAAGCCTTTCAGGCCGATCTTTGCCGAATGCACGGCAAGGTCTTCCAAAGATACCTTGCGGTAACACCACTTGCAGACCGACTGATTGATACGACCATTCTTGACGCCTCGCTTATCGGCAGCCTTGACAATCGCCGGAAAACTGACGCCTGCGGCGGCAACGCCCGCGGCAGAGAGTATGTCGCGACGTGTAATTCCGGATTTGCTTTTCATCGACATTTCTATTCCTTTCAAAAGTTCTGTAATTCTCTTAATAACCGACGATCTCAACTTTTCCCCAGTAAGCCGCCTCAAAACTCCATCCCGTGGGCTGATTGAGCAACTCCAGTTTCACTTCCTTGCCTGCGTAGCGACTCAGGTCAACTGCTGCAAGCAGCCAGCCATTTTTGGCGGTTTTTTCGCCTACTGTAGACCTCATCAACTCTTTGCCGTTTGCTTTGATGATCAGATCCCAGTCTCCGTCCGGATGATGACCCACCAAGACACTGAGTTTGGTCTTTCCTCTATCGGCGATCTTGACCGTCCGAGACAGAACACAGGCCGTGCTCTTGTTCAGCGGATGTGTCATCAGTACGTTTTTGCGACCGTTCCATTCGGCCTTCAGACCGGGCCCCATATCGGTACCGCATTTCGATACCTTCCAGCCCGGGGCAACCTTCTTTGCGCCGGCGGATACATCAACCGCGCCCATCGTGATTTTCTCCATCTCCGCCTCGGTGAACCTGCTGTTTGCCGCCGGACCGGCCTCCCAGCACTGCTCGAATCCGCTGGGTTTCGGCTTCTCTACCGGAATCACAAATACCTCTTTGCCGTCGGCGTCTTTTTCGATTCGCCCGCCGGCGCGTTTCACCGCCTGACGCACAATCTGCTCCGAGACCTTAATCAGCGTCGGAAAATTATAAGGCGTATGGCTAAACTTGCCTTCCGGATTAAGCGCTGACTTGAACTTATCCGGCAGTTTTGAAAAACCGATGGTCGTGCAGATTACTCCGCCGGCATTCGCCGGGTTGCAGTCGGAATCCTGACCGCAGCGCGTTGCTATAATGA
>JAGHBX010000271.1 GCA_021160785.1 Planctomycetota bacterium
AGCAGCAGCAGCAGCGCCGCCGCTCCGCGGCTAGAGCTTTTTGCGGCGCGGCGGCGCCCGCAGGCAGCGGCAGCGCCAGCGGCGGCGGCGGCGGCAGCGCCGGCGGCGGTCTTTGCAGCATCGGTTGCCTGTTTCTGCTCGGCGGCGGCGGCGGTAACCCTGGCCTTTTCATCGGCGAGCAGTTTCTGCGCCGCGGCAATCTTTGTCTGGGTTTCTGCGGCCTGGGCTTTGGCGGCAACGATCGCGGCTTTGGCGGCGGCGGTCTCGGTCTTTGCCGTGGCGACGGCTCTTTCGCCCTGTTTCGCTTCACCTTCGACTTGCCGGCCGGCTGTTGCAATCTTTTTGAGCAGTTCTTCGCTCTTGCGATCGGCAGCGGCCTTTTCCATCTCCGCGCGGAGACGCCCGACTTCCGCCTCGATCGCTTCCTGTTCAACAAGCGTGGTGTAGGCGCCGCTGCCGAACGGATCCTTCAAATTCTCAATCAGGTCGCTGTTCTTGATGGGTGTGTGTTTTCGCTGGATATCGGCGACAATATCTTTGTTCGACACTCCGCCGGTTGAAATAGTCGGGGTGATAATGAACAATATCTCTTTGGCACGCTCCTCAAAATCCTTGCTGGAAAAGAGGATGCCGAGGATCGGGATGTTTTTTAGGCCCGGGACACCTCGCACCACGGATCGCTGCTCGGACTTGCGGATGCCGCCGATGATGAGACTTTCGCCCCGACGGATACGGTTTTCAGCGATGGTGACCCGCCTCTCGGTCACAATCGGTATCTGTTTGATACCTTCAGGAGTGCCTTTGGACCCGATTAGCGCCACGGTCTTGATCCCGATAGTGCCGTCGGAAAACGCCTGCGGGGTAACCTCAAGGGAATCGGTTATGGTGACACGATTCGGGTAAAGGAAGGGTTTATCGGTGATCGGATTGATTGTCGATATCTGATCGAGGGTGACGTACTCCTGCGTCCGGATGGTGGCTGTCTGTCCGTTAAGCACTTCCAGTTGCGGATTCATGAGAATCTTCAGATAACCCCTCGATGTAAGCAAATCCACGAGAGCACCGGACACGTGCCCGGGATCTGTTGCGACAAAGTAGGCTGGATCATTAGACGTGGCTTCTTTCCAGTATCCACCCTCGACCCGACCCGTTTGCATTCCAAAAGAGGACCGGGCCAGATCCCGCAGGGCCGCACCGGGGAGCTTGCCCTCCAGGGCGATTTTTGATCCGACCAGATTCTGCACCTGCAGGTTGGTCTCCCAGTCTAACGTGTGATCGGCATATACTTCTGAGATGAGGCAGTCAATCCGGACCTGGATCGGCGGCACGTCGATCTGTTCGAAAAAGTAGAGGACCTGTTGAGCGTACTCTACCGAGGGACAACTCACGATGATCTGGTGTGTGGCGGAAATACTGTCAATTGTATACGGCACCCCGGGTATGACATTGCCTTCGTTGTCATAGAGGGCTCTTAAGAACTGTTCATTGAACAGGGTTACGAGCTTATCGACCACATGATATCTGGTGAAGTAGTAGAGTTTAGCATCGGGTTTGCCGTTGACTGTTCCCTCTACAATCTGTGGCGGGTCAGTGTAGACGCTCGGGCGGGGGATATGGACGTTGGGCGTTTCGGGGACCGTCTCAACTTCTCGAAGCGTCTTCCTGGATTCGAGTTCCGTGGGCCGGACATCAAAAAAATCCCCACCCGCCGTGCAGTACGAAATCGGCCCTGCCAATGCGCATATTAACAGCAGAGCCATCGCATGTTGTGCGGTATATCGCCAATTGTGTTTTACGCGAAAACGCATCCAGGTCTCTTTTCTTTCTTCTCCACCTTCCCGCCTGCCGTACCGCCGACATCTTGCCGGCACTCAACCAACCGCGGGCGGGACGCCCCCGCTACGTGCCCCCGGCATCGTCGTGGCAATCAGGGTGCGGTGCCGGAATCGTCCTGTTTTTTCGTTGTTTCGGCTTCGGCGGCTTCTATCTGTTGCTTTCTTTCTTTTGCGGCCTTCATCCAGGCTTCGATTTGGGCTTCGGCGTCTTTCTTTGCTTTTTCGGCTTCGGCCTTGGCGGCTACGGCTTCGGCCTTTGCCTTCTCGGCGGCGACCTTGGCGGCGGCGGCTTCCTGTGCGGCCTTCTTTGCCTCAGCCACCACCTTATCCTTGGTGCTCTCGGCGGCGGCGGCTTTGGCCTTTTCGGCTTCAGCGGCCTTCTCTGTGGCGGTAAGGGCGGCTTTGACCTTTTCGGTTTCGGCCTTGGCGGCTTCGGCGTCTGTCTTGGCCTCGGCAGCCTCGGCGACAACCCCCGAACTGGCAAGGCCAGCACGTTTCCTGGCTTTTTCCACCTCGCCGGCGGCCAGATCAAGCCGTTCGGTTAAATCCATTACCTTGCGCTCGGCGGCGGCCCTGTCCATCTCCGCCTTTATCCGCTCGACTTCGGCGTGAATCGCCTCTTCCTCGACAAGCTCTGTATACGCCTTGGTGCCGAACGGATCTTTGATGCTGTCGATCAGCGAATCACTGCCTTTTACCGGGGTATGCTTCCACTGAATTTCAGCAACCATTTTCTCGTTGGCCATGCCGCCTGTGGAGATGGTCGGGGTGAGAATAAACAGGACTTCCTTGCCGCGCTCTTCAAAATCCTTGCTGGAAAACAGTACGCCAAGGATAGGGATATCTTTGAAAAAAGGTATGCCACGGACGACGCTTCGCTGTTCGGTCTTGCGAATTCCACCGATGACAAGGCTCTCACCGTGGCGGATGCGATTCTCCTTTACTACGACTTCCCGCTTGGTCACTATGGGGAGTTGCTTGACTCCCTCCGGTGTCGACTTGGAACCGATTACGACTTTGGTTTCAATACCGATATACCCGTCGGCAAAGACATGCGGTGTAATGGTAAGCGAATCGACTACATCTACATATTGCGTCCTCTGTGTGATCACACCGGAAACCGGATGCACATTCTGGATGATGTCCAGCGGAACATGCTCACTGGTCACAATCGTCGCCGACTCGCCGTTGATCACTTCCAACTGCGGATTCATAAGAATCTTCAGGTATCCCCTTGATTCCAGTACGTCCACCAGGGCGCCGAACATGTGCCCCTGGCCGCCGGGCGTAACAACAAACCTGTCATTGGCCGAATCGTAGGTGCCCCCTCCCACATAGCCCGCCTTAAGGCCGAATGTGGACCGGGCTATATCCCGCAGGGCGGCGCCGGGCAACTTGCCTACCAGATCGATTTCCGCGCCAAGGAGGTTTTGAATCTCCAGACGTGTCTCCCAATCCAGCGTATGATCGGCGTAAACTTCCGAGATGATGCAACTGATCTTTACCTGGATAGGAGGCACATCGACCTTTTCGAGAAACGCCAGCACCTGTTCGGCGTCCACAACCGTCGGACATCGGACGATCAGTTGGTTTGTCGCCGGATTCATACTGACGTTGTAGTCGACCACCTGTTTGGATTTGCCTTTGGCGTCGAAGAATTTCTTGGTAAACTGATTGTTGATCAGCCCGGCAAGCTTATCCACGGTGTGATACTTGCTGAAGTAAAAGAGCTTGGCGTCCGTTTTGTCGCCGATGGTGCCCTCGACGATCCTTGGGGGCTCCTTATAAACAGACGGAATTTCTATGTGGGCGCCGGTAACGGGCTTGACCCTGGATAATTCGCGGAGGGTTTTCTGGGATTCCAACTCCGTCGGCTTCGATTCAAAAAAGTCGCCGCAGCCGCTGATACATACCAGTGCAAATGCGCAACCCCCGCACCAGAATATCACATTCCGCAACAGGGCATACACAAATCCCCCATAAGGCTTGATGCCGGTTAACATAACTACCCTTTTCTGGATCGTCCACTTACTATAACAAGCGCACTCGTTTATACCCTACCGCACTCGTTTATACCCTACAAATCGGCAAATGTCAAGCTTAGACTGCAAATATTGGTTTCCAGGTCCACTAACGACCTATAATATGTTCACGCCTGATAATCAACCCCTCTATGCCATTAGGACCACCCAGGGCATGTTTTTTATTGCAGCAAAACAAATAATTCACAAAATCTTAATTACCGTTGCCGCCAAAATTCTCTGTTTTTTTTTGACTCCGCTCTCCGAATATGCTATTGCCCATGGATGAAATCAAAGAATAGAAACCAGCTTAGAACGGTGGGGTTTGTCGCATTGGGCTGCCCCAAGAACATTGTGGACAGTGAAAGGATGTTGGCCGAGATCGGTCAGGGCGGCTTTGTGATCGGCGCCGACCCGGACAATGCCGACGTTGTCATCATTAATACGTGCGGTTTTATCGCGCCGGCAAAAGCCGAAGCCATGCAGGCAATCACCCATGCGCTCGCTCAAAAAAAGAAAGCTCGCGTCGGCAAGGTAATCGTTTGCGGCTGCCTCTCGCAGCGAATGGGTACAGCGCTTGCCGAAGAAGCGCCGGGCATTGACGCCGTTGTCGGACTCGGCTGCCGCGACAATATCAGCGATATTATTGGCGACATTATCGCACCGGCAGCCGGACGCAAGTCGGGATGCGTTTTCTACCTGGACGAAAAGGAAAAGGCGCCTCTGGATGACCGAACAAGACTGCTCATCACCCCGGCCCACTGGGCTTACCTGCGAATCAGTGAAGGCTGCGACCGCAAGTGCTCTTTTTGCACTATTCCCTCGATCCGGGGACGCTTCCGGAGCAAGGACGAAGACGCTGTCATTGGCGAGGCTCGCGAGTTGGTCGAACACGGCGCCGTCGAGTTGAGCATTATCGCACAGGACAGTAATTATTATCTCAGGGATCGCGGCGTAAAGAACGGCCTGAGCAAACTGCTCGGCAAACTCGTCGCAATCGACGGGCTCCAATGGATTCGACTGATGTATCTGTATCCGGCGACAATCGACGAGGACCTCATCGAAACCATCGCCCAACATGACAAGGTGCTCAATTATATCGATATGCCCATCCAGCATATTAATGACGACATCCTCAAGGCGATGCGCCGCAGCGACCGCAAAGACAAGACAATGCGACTGATCGAAAAACTCCGCAGCGCAATGCCCGACGTCGTGCTGAGAACCACAATCATCGCCGGCTTCCCCGGCGAGACCGACGACGCCTTTGCCGAACTTCTCGATTTTGTCCGCTGGGCGAAGTTCGACGCCTTAGGCTGCTTTGCTTTCTGTCCCGAGGTCGGAACGGCGGCGGCGGAACTCGCCGACCAGGTGCCCGACGATATACGACACGCCCGCGGGGAAACCTTGATGCTGACCCAGCAGGAGATCGCCTTTGCCGCCGCGCGGCGGCGAATTGGCAGCCGGCTGAGGTGTCTTGTGGATGAAGTCGAGGGCGACGCAGCCGTGGGTCGCTTCTACGGGCAGGCCCCCCATATCGACAGCATCTGCCATATCACCGACTGCAAAGCAGGCCCGGGGCAGTTTGTGCAGACCAAAGTCATCGATACCGACGATTACGATTTTGTTGTCACGGCGGATTTAGGAATTGAAAAAAGCGCACAGGGTCGGTAGAATCGCCGTATTAGTTCAAAATGACGCTGCGGACCGATACCAAAGACAACGCAAATGGACAGTGAAAAAGGAATAATCAGATTTGTCCCGAACGCACTGACGATGCTGCGCGTGGTCCTGACGGTGATCTTCCTGGTCATGCTGCTCATGGCCGGTCGAATGGACGACGCCAAACCCGCCAACTTCCTGACGATCGCCTTTGTATTGTTCATCGTCGCCGCCGTGACCGATGTCATTGACGGAAAAGTCGCCCGCAAATACGACGTCACCAGCAAGTTCGGCCGGCTGGTTGACCCGCTGGCCGACAAAGTCCTCGTTTGCGGGGCCTTTATTTGTTTTGCCCTGTCCGGTCAGCCGAAATTGGCAAATTTCCAACTCGCAGACGGCTGGCTCCAACTGATCCAGTGGGGCATGGTGGTTATACTAACGACGCGAGAGGTGGCTGTTACCGTCATGAGGCATGTCGCCGAGTCAAGGGGCGTTAACTTCGGCGCCGTCTGGTCCGGCAAGATCAAGATGTTCGTACAGTCCTTCGGCATCGGGACCGTCGTCATAGGCTGGGGTCATGTCTCCAGACCATGGGGCGACTGGTTCACAATCATCACCTTCGCCATAGTCGTAGCGCTCACCGTGATCTCCGGAATACAGTCATTTCGCCGACCAATAAAATAAACGCACGCGCAGCGTACATCCAATGATTAACCCGTACTTCCAGTGCGGGATACCTCACCACCCCACCGTCGGCTGCGTGGACAGAACTCTTCGGCGGTGTTATGCCTGGCAAATTGGCCAAAAAAGCGTCCATTTCGGGAACCTTGGCTGTATGTAGTTGTATAACATGGCAAAGAGACAGTAACCCGGGACAAGCTGATGCCGCAGGATATACAAATTATAAAAAGCGTTCTCGACGGCCGGATCGACTGCTTCGAGACTTTGGTCCGGCGTTACCAGGGGCCCGTGGTCAGCATGATCGCCAACATAATCGCCGACCGGCATACATGCGAGGATGTCGCTCAGGATGCGTTCCTGGCGGCCTACAGCAAGCTTCGGTCTTTCGATCCGGCCCGCAGCGAGTTTTCAACATGGCTCTTTACCATTGCCAGAAACAGGGCCATTAACGTGATCAAGAAGAAAAGGCCCTTGACAAGGTCCGGCCCGTTCGAGAGCGTCGACGCCAATGAGCCTGCCGAGAACCTGGGCAGAAAAGAAGCATTCAAACTGCTGGACCGTGCAATCCAGGCCCTGCCGATCAGGTTCAAAACGGTATTCGTAATGGCCGAACTTGAAAACATGCCATATCACCGGATCGCACAGATCGAAGGCATCAGCACCGGAACCGTCAAATCGAGGGTACACAGGGCAAGAAAAAAACTTGCCGCCGCCCTCAACGAATACAAGGGAGATTTCCAATGAAAAGCGATCAAATCCTTACCGCCTGGAAAGAGCAAAGAAGCGCCGTCGCAATCGGCGCCGACCTGTCCGACAAAGTGATGAATCGAATATACCGGTATGAACAAGAAAAGGCCGCTGGCCTGTTCGACGTGCAAGGCTTCATCGAACATCTCACGAATCGGCCTTTCGCAAAAGCCGCTCTGGCAGCCGCCGGTGTCTTTGGCGGATTTGTCCGCGTCGGCGTTACTTTTTACGTACTGCTGTTCTAAAGGAGACAAATTATGACAGATGCAATAGAAAAAAGCAAAACCAGAAGAAAACCCTGGGTAGCAGTGGTCCTCTCGGCGATCCTCCCGGGGCTCGGTCATATCTATTGCGGCCAGATAGTGATAGGCGTCGCATTGATGTTTGCTGTCAGTCTCTTCTTTCCGGTTCTGATATTCGACACCAACCGGGTCAAGCCGACAACAGCGGACGCACAAAACTGCCTGCTCATAATGTTCTCACTGATGACCGTGTTCGTCGGCATCGTCGCCATGATCGATTCATACCGTCAGGCAAGGCGCACGCGCTACGATTACGAGTTGAAAGATTACAATAAATGGTTTGTCTATTTGG
>JAGHBX010000521.1 GCA_021160785.1 Planctomycetota bacterium
ATTCAAAGACATGATTCTACATTCCAACAAGTTTGATGTTGGCTTTGGCGGTTTGTATTACCGCGGCGATGTCGAAGTTTTCGGGCATCAGTTTTTGGAGACTTTTGATCGCCACGCCCAACTGCGGTTCGAACCGGCGATAACGGTTTTCCCACTGCGGATCGCCCGTTGCCGCCGCCATATTAGCCGACATCGTAAGGACTTCGTCAAGATGTATGATTTCGCCTCTGAGTTGGCCTACCGGAAAAGCCTTTTCCTCCGTGAACTTGTGATCCAGGTATGACTGCCGGACCTGCCAGCCTAATCCAATCAGCAACACAATCGTCAGGACCGATGCAGCTATCACAGTCGTCACCGGCGAGAAACGACCGCCATTTCCCCCCGAATCCACTGATGCGACCCACCCTGTCAAGTCTCTACCTGATCGGCGCCGGCAAGATTCGAACTGCTCTTTCATTTTATCGCCCTCACGTAATGCAATGTCTTCTCTTATTTTACGTATCCCGATCAAAGCACGTTCAAGGGTGTCCGCCCCGGCTGTCTTGGCCCACTCTCCAGGTTGCCCCATATCCTGTTGCATGTGCATGAGATATCGGCGATTTATCCGACCGTAAGTATAAGCAAATAGAGGCGCGGAGCAAACTTTTTTTTCTCTGGATTTGCGGCATCCGCCGGGCCTGGAGCAAATTCCGCATGCCCCCGCCTGAGAGCGCAAACCCTGCGAACAGAGCGAACATGGTGTTAACGCGCAGACTCATCGCCGAACACGGCGTGGCGGTGATTCCGGGCCGGACTTTCGGCCTCGAAAACTGCTGCTGTCTTCGGATTTCCTACGGACCCCTCAAGCCCCAAACAGCCGCCGAAGGCATCGGCAGGCTTGTCAAAGGCCTGAAAGAAAATGTACGCAAATGACCTGATACTGATTTATAAAGATAAATAGTTCTTGCCATGACTATCGAGAACTATTATGATTTATAGTACTTGTGCAGGATATATCGCGCCTGTTTGACTCGATGCATGGGTACGACAAGGAGTGTAGCTTATGGATAGACCCAATAAGACCGCAGAAGAAATCATGGCCGAAATTCAGGATCTTCGTGAGATCATCGTAGACCTTCAAACAGAAGACACTGCTTTGGAGGATATCAAAGAGCGTCTCAGATTCGAACGCCTGGTCTCCATGATTTCGGGAAAGTTCATCAATACGCAGGCCAGCCAGGTCGATATCGCCGTTGAAGAGGGATTGAAGCTCGTTGGTGAATTCTTTGATGTGGACCGAGTTTCAATCGGCCAGATAGTTGGTGGGAACGAGGAGGCAAAGACGACGTGCATCTGGCTGTCGGATGAGTATGATGCGCAAGCAAATGTCCTTGCCTGTGAATCTGCCTATCCGAACGTAGCGTCGTACCTGAAGCGAAACGATGCATTCGTCTATGGCAGCCTGGATGATTTCCCGAGCGATTGGACGGAGGAACGGCAGGTCGCAATCGCAGTAGGCATCAAAGCTGGCGTGATTGTGCGCCTGAACGTTGGCGGCGACTTCCTCGGAGCGATCTCGATGAATTCGCTGCGGGCTGAACGCATCTGGCCTGATGAAACCATTCGGCGTCTGAGATTCATCGGCGAAATCTTCGCTAATGTTCTTAACCGCAAGAAGGCACAGGTGGCGTTGCGGGAGAGTGAGGCCAGATTCAGAGAACTGTTCCGGCACATAAGCAGCGGAGTGGCGATGTACGAGGTGGCCGACGGTGGGAAAGATTTTGTCTTCGAGGATTTCAATCGGGCGGGAGAGAAAATTGAGAAGGTCAAAAGGGAAGATGTCCTCGGCAGGAAAGTAACGGAAGTTTTTCCCGGGGTGGAAGAGTTCGGGCTTTTGGAGGTACTTCGCAGGGTCTGGAAGACCGGTAATCCGGAATACTATGGGGCTTCATTGTATAAAGACGAGCGGATTTTGGGCTGGCGGGAGAACTATGTTTACAAACTCCCGTCCGGTGAGATTGTTGCAGTTTACGATGATGTCACCGAACGCAAGCAGGCAGAAAATGAATTGAGGCAAGCGAAGGAGTTTATTGATAACGCGATCAATGCACAAGTTGACACTTTTTTTGTATTTAATCCAAAGACTGGAAAAGCTATTAGATGGAATGAAAATTTCTCTAAAATATCGGGCTATACTGATGAAGAAATAGGTGTGATGAAAGCTCCTGATTCGTATTATGATCAGGACGATTTAGAAAAAGCCAACGAGAGCCTGAAGGAACTTACAGCGACATGTTCCGTAACGGTCGAAATATCTTTGATAACAAGAAAGGGCAAGAGAATACCTTTTGAATACAAGGTATCGTTGATTGAAGTTGCAGGTGGTGAGAATGTTGCCATTTCAATTGGAAGAGACATCACCGACCGCAAGCGGGCGGAGGAACGGCTGCAAGAGGCAAAGCAACAGGCAGAAGCTGCAAACGTAGCCAAAAGTCAGTTCCTTGCCAATATGAGTCACGAGATTCGCACGCCTATGAACATTATTACGGGTTTCGCCGGCCTGTTAAGCTCCGAGGAGGATCCGGACGAACGCCAGGACTATGTGCGACTCATTCAGAAAGCCGGCAAATCACTGCTGAGAATAATCGATGAGATATTAGACGTTTCCAAAATAGAGGCGGGGAAACTTGAAATCGAGATAAAAGATTGTTCTCTCGACAAGCTGCTTGATGGTATTGAAGTCATGATGCGCCCTCTGGCAAGGGAAGAAGGACTGCAATTTGATGTTTTCCGCTGCGGCAGGTTGCCTGATACAATACAGACAGATAGTGGCCGCCTTCGCCAGTGCCTTATCAATCTTATCGGCAATGCAATCAAGTTCACCGAGCGAGGACACGTTCATCTGAAGGCCTCTGCCGATGACATACAGGGAACACCATGCCTTCGCTTCGATGTGGAAGATACCGGTATTGGTATTCCACAGGATAAACACGCTGCTGTATTTGATACGTTTAGTCAGGCCGACGGC
>JAGHBX010000060.1 GCA_021160785.1 Planctomycetota bacterium
AACAGTTGCGCCTCCGGAGTAACCGTCGTCAACATCGACAACGGCTTCGGCGCGGGATTCACCGCAAGCCTTATCAATCAAAAGATCAACCGCAAGGCCCATAATGGAAACAGACACTAACATACCAAAGCTTGCCCCCCGACCGGCGGACGCCCATAAAGGCACGTTCGGCAGGGTGCTCATCGTCGGCGGCAGCGTCGGCATGAGCGGTGCACCCGCCATCGCGGGACGCGCAGCACTTCGAAGCGGGGCGGGCCTGGTTCGCGTTGCCGTGCCGCAGAGCATCCTGAGCATCGTCGCAGCAATCGAGCCGTGTTACACGACGATACCGCTGGCCGATGACGATGCCGGCCGTATCTCGAATCGGGCAGTCGCAGCCCTCCTCGAAAACGCCGGCCAAAACGATGTCGTCGCGTTCGGGCCAGGCGTCGGCGTTGCACGCGGCGTTAAGGACGTTCTCACAGCGCTTCTGGCGGTCAAGAATCTGCGATTAGTCATCGATGCCGACGGATTGAATTGTCTTGCAAAGATCGGCAACTGGCAACGGGGGACAAAGGCATCGGTCATTATCACGCCGCATCCCGGCGAGATGAAGCGACTGTGGAAAGGGCTTTTGCGAGAACCGCTGCCCGACGACAGAACCGTCCAGGCGACAGCGATGGCTCAGGAAACCGGCTGTGTCGTCGTCCTGAAAGGCGCAGGAACCGTCGTCGCAGACGGCACAAAAGCCTACATCAACCAGTCCGGCAACCCCGGCATGGCGACTGCGGGCGCAGGCGACGTGCTCACCGGAATCATCGCCGCACTCGTCGGGCAAAAGATGACCAATTTCGACGCCGCCGTACTCGGAGCCCACATTCACGGCCTGGCAGGCGATATCGCCGCCGAAAAAACCGGACAAATCAGCCTGATCGCCACCGACATAATCGAAACGCTCGGACAGGCGTTCCTGAAATCATAATCACCGACCTTCCTTGAGATTTTAGCCGATCTGGTCAAGAGGAAAGTCTCCATCCGCCTGATCCACGCCAAAGAGCCCGGCACCGCCTTTCGCCGGGATTTTGACAAATATCCCGTTCTCATAAAGGGCACCGAACGCATCCTCTGCCCCCGCATTCACTTCAAGTCCGTTGTCATTGACGGGCGATTCGCCTACACCGGAAGCGCTAACCTCACCGGCGCGGGCATGGGTGCAAAAAGCGAAAATCGGCGGAACTTCGAAACAGGTATCATTACAACCGATAGCGCCCTGATCGAACCGATCATGACCCAGTTCGACAACCTGTGGATGGGAAAGCACTGCGGCGCCTGTCAGAGAAAAAAATACTGCGCCGACTTCAAAGACATCCTCGACGGATGAGGCCGCCTTTCTGTCGCTCCGTTCTCAGCATTTGCAGTCGCCGCGGGCCGGGGTCAATCCTGCGGCTACTTCTCCTTGTCGAGGTATTTTGCCAGCACCTCGGCTGTGTCGACCTCAAAATGTGATTGCGCCTGGTCTGTATTCTCGGGACTCGATTCATGGGCTCCCGCACATCCGCGATCCGATTGGAGGAAAAGAAAAACAACTCCAGCAATGAACCCGTATACCATCCAGATACCCAGACTGATGGCCAGCGCGATGACAAAGGCTATCATTACCATAAAGCGGATCGGTATATCGTTGCTCTCCCCGAATGCGGTGATCAAGGGATATAGAAACGGCAGTAGTGAAATAACGCCAACGATCTTTGTCAGAGTCTTCATTGAACTTCCTCCACGGATTCGGCAAGTACATAAAACTGTTGTCGCCAGTCGCAAAAGATCGGCCAACTCGAAAACAATACCGCAATCCTCGCTGGGTTGCAAGCAATTAAGGGCCCCATCGCATAGTGGTCTTTTCGGTGAACCCGAAAGGGATGCCAAAGCCCGAAACACCTACTTGTGGTTCTTCAGGTATATTCGGTACAACTCGAAGAATGTCGGCGCGTCGAGCAGTTCGATCTTTGGATTCGACTTGCGTATTCCGTCGTAAGTGTTTACATACCACGTCGGCGTCTTGAGGATATTGCGGAACCAGTGGAAGGGCGGGTGTCCCTCTTTTCGCCTCTGGGCAATACGCCGCACAACGTGCGCTGCGGCATCTTCCGGCCGACCTTCGTTGACGTCGTGGTCGAATCGCAGCACCGGCATATTGTTGTGCAGCAGATTCGCCGGTCCGCCGGTAGGTACGATACCGTTTGGACTAAACGACGCGTAACAATCCAGCCCCGCTTCGTTCAGGATCGGCCCGTGAGCGTAGATGATAAAGCCCGTTATCGAGAGCCCCCAGCGGTTATAGAATGTCGTGCAGTGTTTAGCCCATGCATCAAGCCCTGACGGCAAACCCGAAATGCCGCGCGGCTCCTGCAGCATGCCCGGCTCGCAGTAGCCGGCGCCGTTGTCGGCCGAGGCGAAATAATCGTTGGCTGTCGCGGTTTGCCGAAGATAGTCCATCGCCATCGGCGCCCGGCGGTCCAGCACCGGGGAGATGCACCACATCATCGGGATTTTTCCGCGGTTGGGATCGTCCCAGATATCCATCATCCGCTGATACAGCCACGCCGCACAATCGTAATCTCCCACATAGAAGACAAGAAACTCCCTGCCGTCGAAGTTCACATGTCCGTCTTCGGTCAGATAGCCGCGCTCTGCCAATTGCTTCGGCGTAACCCATTTCTGCGGATACTTTGGCTTCAGCGGGAAATGCTGATAAAACGACGCGTTGGCCATAGCGCCGTATCCGATCGCATCGGCGTCCATGAAGCCGTTATAGGCGCTGATTACCTTGCCGTACTCCCATTCACACGGTACGGGTGCGTGTTTGCCACCTGCGTTGCCATGTGAGGTGTACTTGTGCGCCCACGGAACAAAACCGCCTATATGAATCATCCTCTCTTTACCGCCATGACGATACGCGCTCAGGAGCAGTTCCTTCAATGTCTCCACATCTGTCCCCACCTTCTGTCCCGGGTCGTCGATCGGCGTTTCATCGCCCCACACGTGCAGATCGAAGAAAAACGCCTTCCTGGCGATAAAGAAATCGTGATTAGTCAGGCAGTGATGATTCAGTACGCTGTTGCCAGGCCGCTGCATCCAGTACTGATCCAGATAATACGCACCGTACGCACCGTCGCATTTGCCCGTATCCATATAGTGAATCTTCATCCACAGGTACGCATCGCACTTTGCAGAACCTGTCGACTTTCGCTTCGTACCCGGGATCAGGCCTTTGCCCGTAAACATGCTCCCACCGTTGCGATTTACAAGCCAGCGGCGGACTTTCAGCTTCGGACCGGAGACGACGAGCCTGCTGTAAAGACTTTGCGGTGACGTGTCATACCGAATCGGCAGCAGGTCTTCTGCGCCCGCCACGGCCGAAGCCACATTGCTCGTCGCCGCAACCGCCGGATCATACACAACCGCTCCGCGAACAAATCCGCCGAACCGCCGCACCAGATCGACTATTGTTTCAACGGTCCCGATCCGGCTCCCCTCAAGCCAACCACCCCGCACAGTCGCCTTGGCGAGCCAGTAGTCGTCGACATTTATCCTGCGATGCTGCGAATCCACAAAACGCAGGTAAAGTCTCGGCGCATCCCGATTGACCAGTCCCTGCAGGGCGCTGACGGCATGACAATGATCCCACGCCATCCGAACCTGGGCGGGATCATTCGTGTCGATCTTTAGCGTATACCTAAGGTCAAAGACCGTTACAGGCACGGCCCAGGCCATGCTTGTTGCGCACAAAATCACGACATAGATCAGCATCCGAACATATTTGACCATGATTTATCCTCCGACGTTCAAACAGAACCATATCTTCGGTATCATATCACATCCCGCCAATTCGGTCAAGCCGGGCGCCCCTTTAACAGCAATTCCGCAGCTACGTGTTGGTGGTTGCGTTTTTTTTGTGTTACTGGTTTGTATCCTTGGATTTATGGTGATTTTACGGCTCAGAGGTAGCCTGTGGCACTTTCGCAGGGGTAATTTGAGGCTGTTTTGCTGACTCAGGGCGCAAGGATAGCATG
>JAGHBX010000051.1 GCA_021160785.1 Planctomycetota bacterium
AGGAAGCTGGCCGAGGCGCTCGGAGCGGCTCTTGGCGCCAGCAGGGATGTAATAGACAGAGGCTGGCTGAGCTATCCGCACCAGGTTGGGCTTAGCGGTCAAACGATCAATCCGAAGCTTTATATCGGCATCGGGGTGTCCGGGGCGATCCAGCATCTGGCGGGTATGCAGACGGCGGAAACTATCGTGGCTGTCAATAACGATCCACACGCTCAGATATTTAGAGTCGCCGATTTCGGTATAGTCGGCGATCTGTTCGATGTAGTGCCGGCGCTGACAAAACAAATAAGTCAAAGGAATGCCCGTGTCAAATAAGAGCAGATACAATCCGGTAACGCCAAAAATCGCGGACGAACTGAAACGAATCGTTGGCGATAAATATGTTATCTACGGCGACGCCGAAAAGCTCGACGCTTACTCGCACGACGAGACTCCCGGCAAAGAATACGCCCACATGCCGGAGGCGGTTGTTCGGCCGTCCAAAACCGAAGAGATCGTTGAAATTGTGAAGCTTGCCAATCGCGAGCTTGTCGCGATCACGCCAAGAGGGGCAGGTTCGGGTTTGTCGGGAGGTGCGGTTCCCATTCATGGCGGTATTGTGATCAGTGTCGACCGGATGAACAGGATACTCGAACTGGACATTCAAAATATGATGATAGTTGTGGAGCCGGGTGTTGTAGCGAATGATATCAATGAATATCTAAGCGAACATTCGCTGTTTTATGCGGGCTATCCGATGAGTCTCGAGACCTGCTTTATCGGCGGCAATGTCGCTGAAAACGCCGGCGGCGGCAAGGCGGTCAAATACGGCGTTACGGGTCGTTATGTTCTCGGGCTCGAAGTGGTTACGCCGCTGGGCGAGGTTGTCGAGTTCGGCGGAAATCTGATAAAAGACGTCAGCGGATACAACATGGTCCAGCTTATGGTCGGCTCTGAAGGGACTCTTGGGCTGTTTACGAAGATCATCCTTAAATTACTGCCTTTGCCTAAGTTTCAGGTCGATCTTTTGTGCCTGTTCAAAAGCTCCGATGAGGCGATAGCGGTCGTGCCGAAGATCATGACGGAAGTGGGGATAATACCGACGGGTATCGAATTTATGGATAGAGCCTCGGTCAAGGCGTCATGCGAATATCTTAATGAGTCGCTGCCTTATCAGCAGGCCGGCGCGATGCTGCTTATTACGGTTGACGGGCACGACGAACAACAGGTCGAAAGAGAATATGAATCGATAGGCGAGTTATGTATGGATTCGG
This sequence comes from Planctomycetota bacterium, assembly GCA_021160785.1. GTDB lineage: Bacteria > Planctomycetota > Phycisphaerae > Sedimentisphaerales > Anaerohalosphaeraceae > B28-G16. Next base: position 1,254 of record JAGHBX010000051.1, read on the forward strand.
GTGCTGTCGAAGTTTATGTAGCCGACAACCCCACCACCAGCGAGAGGATATGGAAGGTTCGCAGAAATATTGCCGAGGCTTATAATGTCATCTCCAGCCGACAGGGTGCCGAAGATCTGGTCGTTCCTCCGGCGGCGATCCCGGCGATGGTCGCCATGTTTAGCGAATTATCGCAAAAGTTCGATGTGATGATCTCATGTTTCGGCCATGCCGGAGACGGCAATCTGCATACCCGGATCGTTTCGGCGCCTGAGCTTTCCGATGAAAAATGGCATGAAATGTTACCGCAAATTCTCGAACAACTGTACCGTTTGACCGCGGAGGCGGGGGGACGAATTTCCGGTGAACACGGCATCGGCCATAAGAGGAAAAAGTACCTGCCGCTGGTGGTATCTAAAGAGTATATAGATATACTGCGGGCGATAAAACGAGCAATGGATCCGAATAATATTCTCAATCCGGGCAAAATATTCGACATGTGAATATAACCATGGATGTCAAGAAGATCGGCGTGTTAGCGATATTGGGTTCGAGCTTTATGTGGGCTTTGGAGCCTGTTGCGGCGAAGATGGCCTACCGGGGCTCGGATTTTCTGGAGACGTCCGCGGTGCGGGCGGTGGTGATCACTATTGTGGCATTTCTGTATGTTGCGCTGACGAACAAGGCAAATCTGAAGGTGGGCGGGCGGCAGGTAGGGCCCTTGGTCTATATTGCTCTTGCCGGGACGATTGCGGCGGATACGCTGTATTTTTTTGCTATCGCCAGGAGCCAGGTCATTAACGTTGTGATGCTTGCGCACATGCAGCCGATATTCATTGTGCTGTTCGGTTTTTTCGTGATGCGGGAGAACCTCACGCGGTACGATTACGCGGGCATTGCGGTGATGATTGTATCGGGCCTTATGGTGACGGCCGGGACGCCGGAGAATCTGGCGAGTTTGCGATTGGGCGGCATGGGGGACGTTTATGTGCTGCTTGCGACGGTTCTCTGGGCGACGACGGCGATTGCGATGCGCAAATATCTTCGGACGGTGCACTCCGGTGTGATTACATTTTATCGTTTTTCAATTGCGTCGGTGTTATTTACGATATACCTGTTAGCCGACAGACCTGAGATTCGGCTGAACATTTACCATGTGGCTGTCGGGCTGATCAGTGCGGCGGGTACGATTCTGTATTACGAATCGCTCAAACGGCTAAAGGCCGCCCAGGTTGGGGCGCTTGAGCTTTCGACGCCTTTGTTTGCAATGGTTCTGGTGCTGTTTGTGCCGACCGAGACGGTGATGCCGATGCAGGTTGCGGGAATCGCGGTGCTGCTTTTCGGGGTTTATTTGTTGTCGCGCAAGGAGAAAACCGCGATAACGTTTATTGTCGATTAGGGGATGAGGCAGATGGCGGGCGAACAAAGACAATTGAAGCGGGCGGTTCTGTGGGAGCCGGGGCCGGAGAAAAAAGTCCGATGCTTCCTGTGCAACTGGCGGTGTCTGATTTCAGACGGTAACGTGGGACACTGTGCGGTAAGAAAGAATATCGACGGCGTGCTGTATTCGCTGGTTTACGACCGTGTTTGTGCGGCCAACGACGATCCCATAGAGAAGAAGCCGCTGTTTCATTTTCAGCCGGGGACGCGGAGTTTTTCAGTCTCGACGCAGGGGTGTAATTTTCAGTGCGGCTTCTGTCAGAACTGGCGGATCAGCCAGATTGTCGAGGGCGCTATTGAGGGTCAGCCTTACAGTCCGGAGCAGATTGTTACGGCGGCGGTGCGGAGCGGGTGCAGCAGCATCGCCTATACCTATACGGAGCCGACCATCTTCATGGAGTTGTGCGCCGAGACGGGGCGATTAGCGAGGGAGCGGGGATTGGCAAATGTGTTTGTCAGTAACGGCTATATGACAACCGAAGCGATTGACTTTGCCAGGCCGTGGCTTGACGGGATCAATATCGATCTCAAGGCGTTTACGGAGGATTATTACAAGAGGCTGTGCGGAGCAAAACTGGCGCCGGTGTTGGAGACGATTCGGCACATCGCCAAAAACACCAATATCTGGATGGAGCTGACGACGCTGATTGTTCCGGGTGAGAATGATTCGGACCATGAGCTTAAGCAGATCGCCGGATTTATCGCCAACGAAGCGTCGGTGGATGTGCCGTGGCATGTCAGCCGATTCTATCCTAACTACGAGATGGACGACAAACCGCCCACGCCGGCGGCGACGCTGCAGCGGGCTCTGGATATCGGCAAAGCGGCGGGGCTGCGATACGTTTATGTGGGCAATCTGCCCGGGGCGGAGGCCGAATCGACGTTTTGTTACAACTGCGGCGAGCTTCTTATCAATCGAGTTGGCTATACGATACGGTCGAATAATATCAAAGGCGGGGCGTGTCCTGCCTGCAATGCGCAGATTGCCGGTGTGGGATTGGGTTGACGACGGCCGTTAGCTGTGAGTGGTGGTCTAAGAGCTCACCCTACCAGTTGTCCTGTTTGCAATGTGCGGCGGTTCTGGTAGAATGTTCATCGCAGTTTGAGTATTCAGTTTCCGATGTTAGTTAGTTGATTCGTTGAAGAGGATTTACAGTGAAGATCGTTGCCGATGCCAATATACCTTTCGTCAAAGAGTGCTTTTCGTCGATCGGAGATGTTGCGGTTGTGCCGGGACGAGAAATCGGGCGTGATATTACAGCGGACGCCGATGTTCTGGTGGTGCGGAGTATTACGAAGGTCGACGAGGCGCTGCTGTCGGGCGGTTCGGTGAAATTTGCGGCGACCGCAACGATAGGCACCGAGCATGTGGACCGGCAGTATCTTGCCGATGCCGGTATCGGCTTTGCATCGGCGCCGGGCTGCAATGCCAACTCGGTGGCCGAATACATCATCGCCGCCCTGCTTGCGATGGGGAAGAAGCACAGGTTTACACTCGAAGGCAAGTCGATCGGCATTGTGGGGGTGGGCAATGTGGGCAGTCGCGTCGAAGCAAAGACGCGGGCGCTGGACATGAAGCCCGTGCTAAACGACCCGCCGCTTGCCCGACAGGCGCCGGATAAGAAATATGTACCGCTAAACGAACTGATGGCGTGCGATTTTATCACGATGCACACGCCGCTTACGTTTGAGGGTGTCGACAAGACATTTCATCTGGCGGACGAAGGGTTTTTCGGTGCGCTGAAGGAGGGGGCGTTTTTCATTAATACGTCGCGAGGCGGCGTTGCCGATACGGCCGCGATCAAGAATGCACTTGCCTCTGGTCGCCTGGCGGGGGCGGTGCTGGATGTGTGGGAGAATGAGCCGAATATCGACGCTGATTTGATACTGAAGGCGGAATTGTCGACGCCGCATATCGCCGGCTATTCGTTTGATGGCAAGGTGGCGGGTCTGATGATGATATACC
>JAGHBX010000463.1 GCA_021160785.1 Planctomycetota bacterium
GCCTCAAGATGGGCGGAAAGCCTGATGAAGAAAGAATCCGAAACGACGCACTCGGCAAATTGAAGAAACGTGAGGATGCGGCCGATTTCCGGCTGCCGGCGATTCTCAATATTCTGCACAAGTATTCCGAGTCCGACCTGCTGAGTGAGTCATTTGTCGCAGATGCCAAAGAAACAATCCTGAACTTCAAGTACTGGCCCGACGAACTGGAAGGCTGGAGCTGGACTAAGACAGCCAGGATGGATTCTGCGTACATATACAAATTGCTTCATGACGACGATAAGACTAACGATGCCGATGCGGTTGCTTGTCAGGCGGAGTTTGACCGGGTCGACGCGATGGACGATATGTGCTACTGGTCGGAGAATCATTTCATCCTTTTCAGTTCCGGGGCGTATCTGGCAGCGCAACTTTATCCTTCGGAGACATTTACCGCAAGCGTAGAAACCGGCGCACAGCGTATGGTCAAGTTCAAGCCGCGGGTTATGCGATGGCTCGAGCTTCGCTATAAGAGCGGCTTTAGCGAATGGCTTTCAAACGTATATTATAACGAAGACATGCCCGCGGTGCTGGCTCTGATCGAGTTGTGCGAGGATCGAGAGATTCAGCAGCTTGCGACGATGGTTATGGATCTTATGGCGGCCGATATGGCATTGAACAGTTTTCACGGATCGTTTGGCAGCACTCACGGCCGGACATACGAAAATAAAATGAGCGGCTTGCGCGATCACACTCGGCCTGCTTTCGATCTAATGTTCGATACGAACGACCCCGACGTCGGTAATATGAGCGCCTCGCTTCTTGCCGCCAGTGAAAAATACCGCCTGCCACACGTCATCTATGAAATCGCCGCCGACACCCGGCGGGCTGAATTCGTAAACAAACAGCGTATGGGCATAACCATAGATAAGAACACGTTCGGCAATTGGGGACTGGATACGCGCTCGGTGGAAAACGGAGGGTGCCTGGAAAACGCAATGACTTTCCTCACGCTGGAAGCCTATACGCATCCCCTTACCATCGAACTGTTCAGAGATATGCTCGATACTTATTCCATGTGGGGCAATAAATTCTTTGCCCCTTTCAAAGAAAGTCGTCTCCTGATAGAGCACCCTGAACTCTTTGATACTGTTTTCGACACAACAACAGGTATAAACACTCTGTCGAAAATCGCCAGTCTTGCTGAGAAAGACATTGCACGAAACATGCGGCCCGAGGTTAATATCTATACATACCGGACGCCCTACTACATGCTAAGCACCGCCCAGGACTGGAGGGCCGGGTTTGGCGGAGACCAGCAGTCCATCTGGCAGGCGACACTTGGAATGGAGGCGGTCTGCTTCACCACGCATCCGGCAAAACAGGGCAGCGATTCGCAGAGTACGCCAAATTACTGGACCGGCTACGGAACACTCCCCCGGGCGATACAAGTTGAGGACGTGGTCATATCGCTTTATGATATAGACACAACCACCGACATATATCTCAAAGACCAACCCCTCTACACACATGCGTATCTTCCAAGGGGCAAATTCGATAAATCTGTCAGGCAAGTCGCCGACAACGGTGTATGGTTTTTTGCCCGAAAGGGTGATGCATACCTGGCCTTGTTTTCATCGGATAAAGATGCTGACTGGATAGCCAACGATGACGATAAAAAAAAGAAAGGGAAGTACGAAATCGTTGCAAACGGAGAGAAGACAGTCTGGATATGCCAACTGGGCAGTCGTAATGAATATGCAAACTTTGATGCTTTTACTAAAGCAATCGTTAATGCGCCGCTGGCCGTTGATGCGGCCGCCATGACAGTCGCATTTCAGTCGCCCTCACAGGGAAGCCTGGTAATGGATTGGGAAAACGACTTGACCAGAAACGGCGCATCCGTAAATGTCAGCGACTACAAGCGATACGAAAATCCATACTCCAGCGCAGAATTCCCGGCCGATATCATCGCTTTCAAATTCAACGGCAACTCGTTGATTCTCGATTTCAAGAACAAAACACGTAAGGTTACTAATGCATGCGACTCCGGCGCTTCGCGTGCACATTAGGAGTCAATTACTTCAACGCCCATCCTCTCGACCTTGGCGAATTCTTTCTTCCCTAATCGCACTTCGAACTCGACAGACTCCCCTTCGTAGTCCTCCTGCAGGATCGTACCGTGCGCCTTGAGAAAACTTTGCACCTTGCCGTTGGCGACACTTGTCCTTAGCCGCACCGTAACCTCCTCGCCCCTGTACCTGCTCAACACCACTTTACTCAGCTTATCCAGGTTCATCCCCGTCCGGGCGGATATACAGATCGCATCCTGATGAATCGTCTGCACCGACTCGATCGTCTGCTTGCTGCGAATCACATCGGACTTGTTCAAAACAGCAATCGTATCCTTCTTCCCGCAACCGATATCTCTCAAGACTTTCTCGACGCTATCCATCTGCTCGAAAACATCGTCGCTCGAAGCATCGACCACATGCAAAAGCAAATCCGCATTCACCGCCTCCTCCAGCGTCGCCTTAAAAGACGCCACAAGATGATGCGGCAGATGATTCACAAACCCGACCGTATCGCTAAGCAGCACCTCGGCGCCCGTATCGACAACCCACTTGCGAGTTCGCGTATCGAGCGTAGCAAACAACCGGTCCTCCACAAAAACACCCGCGTCGGTCAACGCGTTCATGAGCGTGCTCTTGCCGGCATTGGTGTATCCCACAAGACAAATCTTGAACATGCCCCGCCGGCCGTCGATCTCACGAATCTTTCGCTTATCGATCCCCACAAGCTCCCGCTTCAATTCGGTGATGCGTTTATTCACCAGTCGCCGATCGATCTCCAACTGCTTTTCGCCTGTTCCCCTTGTCCCGATACCGCCGACGGCGCCCACAGCGCCGGCGGCGCCGGCGGCGCCGGCAAGCGTGTCCAGGTGCCCCCACATGCGAGCAAGACGAGGGTATGTATATTGAAGCTGCGCCAGTTCGACCTGGAGCCTGGCCTGCCTGGTTTTGGCTCGCGTGGCGAAGATATCCAGGATCAGTTCGCTGCGGTCTAACACTTTGACCTTGACAATTTCCTCTAATTCGCGGATTTGCCCGGGCGACAGGTCGTTGTCGAAGATGACGACATCGGCGCCAAATCGCACTACGCGGCCGCAGAGCAGTTCGGCCTTGCCTTTGCCGATGTAGGTAGCCGGTGTAATACGACGGAGTTTCTGCAGAAATCGATCGACGATAATCGCCCCGGCCGTCTCGGCAAGCGCGGCCAACTCCGCCAGATTGTTGTTGGTAACTCCCCCCCGCTGTCGCAAATTCACTCCCACAAGTACAGCCCGCTCCTTGCGGACCTGCAACTGCTCTCGGACTTTTTCCAACTAATACGCTCCCTCAAAAATAACGCTAAATACACCTCTCACACCATATTATACGAAAAGGACCGCATTTGTTCAACCACTATTGCCGCCCGAACGCAGGCTGATCGAACCGTAATCCCGTGTGAAATTAAGGCTCATCCGGGAAATGAGTAGGTGCATGGCGTAAATAGGTAACTGTCCCCTATTTTGGGGGGTGGGTTTTTAGGCTGGGGCGGTCGTCGGGACCTGTGCATAAACCGGATGAGGCAAAATTAATGGGACCTGGTCCCTTTATTAGTAGATTTTTTCGGTCTTCTTCTTGACTTCAGTGGAATGGCGGCTAATCCCGATGACTCGTAGTTTAGCCTGTTATTCCGCGAGGAACCAAAATAATTGGGCTTTTCTGCAAAAAAAATGTTGACGGGATCACATTCATGTCGTATTATATGCATATATGTACAGATACGCAGAAAGGTTAACCGGGGATACAGATGGAAAATGAAGCGTCGTTATTTAAGGTTTTGGCGGATCCGACACGTTTGAGATTGGCGGTTTTGCTTTCTATACGTGGCGAAACGTGCGTTTGCATGCTTGCAGACGCTTTGGATGCCCCTGAGTACAGGATTTCGCGTCATTTAGGGATTATGCGTTCGGCAGGGGTGGTTGAGGCGAGGCGTGAAGGCACGTGGATGCACTACAAGCTCTCTGGGGCTCGAAATCGGCTTGAAAAGTGCCTGCAGGAGTGCTTCAGGGACTGCCTGGCGGATCACGAAACAGTCAAAGCAGATATGGAACGACTATCAACTGCGGCCTGTAAAGCTGGTTAATACTTTAGACACGTTTGTCATTCCCGCCCCGGCGCGCCCCCGATGTGTCGGGGTAAACTTTGATAAACTACAGCGGGGATCCAGAACGGACAATCTCGGATTGTTACATGTTTAACCTGAAAGGCCGCCACCCACAATCAATCTGGACAGAGTACTATTTAGGAAAACAAGGACAATGGAAACGGAAAAAAAGAAAAAAGGGCTGTTAGCAACCATCTGGGAATCCATGACCAAGACCGGCGGGTGCTGTGGGTCCGGAGAAACCTGCTGCGGTCCTGCAAAAGAAGATAATACGGAAAGCGTTGAGAGCGAGGCGGCAGAAGAATCCGATGGCTAAAAAGGAAATCGACAAGGCTCCGAAATACCGGGAAATAGCTGTGCTGAGTATTGTTCCCGCCATTGTCGGGGTCTTGATATTGGCAAGCTGGGCATTAGCCTGGCGGGAAATTGGGCCGTATTTTCTTAACGCCGGATTGGCACTGTTTGCCACACTCTTTGGCGGGTACCTGAGGTTTGTTTCAGGCTTCAAGGACATCTATAACCGGAAAATAACGGTCAATGTCTTTGTTACCGTTGCCCTGATCGCGACAATTGCAATCGGCGAGTTCCGGGCGGCCGCTGTTATTGTATTCATTATGGCGGTAGCGGGTGCGTTAGAATCGTATACCCTTGACAAGACTCGCAGGAGCATTCGGAACCTGCTGGATCTTGCCCCCAAGATGGCGACGGTGCGACGTGGTGACGAAGAAGTTGTCATACCCGCCAATGAGGTCAAGGTTGGCGATATAGTAGTCGTCAGGCCGGGCGGGCGTATTCCCATCGACGGAGTTGTAGTTGCAGGGGCAAGCTGCGTTAATCAGGCGCCAATTACCGGAGAGTCAATGCCCGTCGAGAAGTTCGCCGGCGGTGAAGTTTTTGGGGGAACATTGAATGAAACCGGCCGACTGGAAATCCGGACCGCCAGGGTCGGCCCGGACACTACATTAGCCAAAATAGTCCATCTTGTGGAGCAGGCCCAGGGGACAAAAGCTCCTATCCAGAATCTTGCCGACCGTTTCACGGTATGGTTTTTGCCGACGGTGCTGGTGTTGGCGGCAATAGCTCTCCTTGCGACCCGGGATGTCAAAGTCGCCGTGTCGGTTCTCCTGGTGGCGTGTCCCTGCGCCTTTGCGATCGCGACTCCGACCGCGGTAACGGCCGGTATATCCAATATGGCCCGTCGTGCTGTGCTTATTAAAGGAGGGATATTCCTCGAGTTGGCCAGGAAAATGGACGTGCTCCTCGTAGACAAGACCGGAACATTTACGCTTGGCAGGCCGAGAGTAAAAGAGGTTGTCGCCTTTGACGGAATATCAAAAGAAGAGGTCCTGCGTTTAGCTGCTGTAGCCGAGAAATATTCGGAGCACCCGCTGGCCAGGTCGGTTATGGCTCACGCCAAAGAACGCGGCATTCAGGTCCCCGATCCCCATGAGTTCAAGATTGAAGTCGGGATGGGTGTTACCGCCCGGTTGGACGGCAAAAAGTTGTTAGTCGGCAAAAGCGCATTTTTGCAGAACAAGGGCGTCGGTATCTCAGAAGATGTTGAGCGGGCGGTTGCAGAGCAAACAGGCCGCGGCAGAACAACTATTATTGTGGCCAATGATTTGAAGCCGATCGGCTTGATAGCCATTGCCGACGAGATTCGACCCGAGACCCACAATGCAATTGCAGCCCTCAAAGCAACAGGCCTTAAGAACATTACAATGCTGACCGGAGACAATCACAGCGTAGCCCAGGCCGTTGCCGCGGAAATCGGAGTTGACGATTTTCGGGCCGAGCTTCTTCCGGAGCAAAAACTTCAATTTGTCGAAAAGTTGCAAAAACAGGGGAAAGTTGTTGGCATGATTGGCGACGGCATCAATGATGCTCCTGCGC
>JAGHBX010000163.1 GCA_021160785.1 Planctomycetota bacterium
ATATTAGGCACGGCGCCAGTCGAGTCGGACGGGTCGGCTTATTTCGAACTGCCGGCGCTGCGGAGCCTGTTCTTTGTCGCCCTTGACGAAAATGATATGTCGGTAAAACGCATGCAGAGCTTTATGATGGTCATGCCCGGCGAGACGACGAGTTGTGTCGGTTGCCATGAACATCGCACCAGACCTCCTGTAAACTCCGGCATCGGTTCGGTCGCAGCGCTTAAGCGGGCCGCCGACAGGATTGAGCCGATTGCCGATGCACCCGAGGTGTTCGATTTCCCGCGGGATATTCAGCCGATCCTGAATAAGCACTGTCTCAAGTGCCACGATTACGACAAACGCAGCGGCGGCGCGATTCTTGCCGGCGACCGCAGCCGGATTTATTCGCATGCCTATGTAACATTGATGTCTCGCCCCGGCCTGGTGAGCCATGGCAGAGACTCCGGCGGCAACACCGCGCCGAGGAAAATAGGAAGCTCCGCCAGTCGTCTGATGAGCAAGATCGACGGCAGCCACCACAAGGTCAAGGTCTCACAGCACGAAAGAAATATGGTTCGCCTGTGGGTGGAGTCCGGCGCCCCGTATGCGGGAACATACGCCGCCCTTGGCACGGGAATGGTCGCCGCGCCGATTGAAAATGATGTGTGGCGGAGGCGATGTGTCGGATGCCACAAGAAACCCAATGCCGTCCAGTCGGAATTGTTCTACAATCTCACCCGGCCCGCCAAATCGCTCGTACTGCTCTCGCCGCTGTCGAAAGCGGCGGGCGGATACGGCCTGTGCGCAAAAGACAATCACGCGGTGTTTGCAGATACGACGGACGCCGACTACCGCAAGCTGCTGGGTATCGTCGAGCAAACCAAACGACGGCTTGATGCAATGAAGCGTTTTGACATGCCGGATTTCAGGCCCGATGTGTCCTATGTTCGCGAGATGAAGAAATACGGGATACTACCAGCCGACTTGCCGCAAGACGCCGACATCGATGTCTATGCGACGGACCGTGCGTACTGGCGTTCGCTGTGGTATCGCCCGCAGAAGCTACATAGCAAAAAATAGACATAATTAATGATAACTGCAAAAAAGGAGAAGAGATTATGAAGCGAAGAGAATTTTTAGCCGCCTCTTGTGCAGCCGGCGCCGCGGGGCTAAGTGGAATGGCGTCGGCCGCCGAAAAATCGTCCGGGGCAAAGCAATATCTTGAGCTGAGACACTACCTGCTGGCTTCGGCTGAGAAGCAAAAGGTCTTTGACGACTTCCTGGCAAAGGCCGCGATTCCGGCTCTGAATCGGCTGGGGATCGCGCCGGTGGGCGTGTTCAGGATGGCCCAGAACGAAGATGCCAATCTCTGGGTGCTCATACCGCACAATTCGCTGGAATCAGTCGCCGGCGCCAATACGAAAATGTTGGCTGACAAGCGGTATCAAAAGGCCGGCTCAGCCGTTCTTAATTGCCCCAAGGATGATCCCGCCTATGAACGTGTCGTAAGCTCGCTCCTGTTGGCATTTGACAAGTGTCCAAAAGTCGAAGTGCCCTCGAAAAAGGACAGCCGCCTCTTCCAGTTGCGAACCTACGAAAGCCACAACACAATCATGGCCAAGCGGAAAATCGAAATGTTCAACGGCGCCGGCGAGATTGCTGTGTTTCGACAGACAGGGCTCGACCCCGTCTTTTTCGGCGAGGCCCTTGTGGGCGTAAAGATTCCGAGCCTGACTTATATGGTGGGCTTCGACGACGACGACGCCCGGAAGAAAGCATGGGATGCGTTCCGAGTTCACCCCAAATGGAAGAAACTTTCGTCCGATCCGTATTTCAAGGGCACGGTTTCCAATATCACCAATCTGGTCGTGCGGCCCACGGCGGCATCGCAGATATGACATTAATTTGTCAGGGCATTGAAAAGGGAAAACACGGATGGAATTGTTAGGTCTGCATATGGAGATATGGGTCGTGCTGGTGGCCTATTTCTGCACCATGCTTGGCTTAGGCTGGTGGAGCAAGCGCAGGATTAACAGCCAGGAAGGATATCTGTTAGGTAACCGGCAGTTCGGTGTGGGGATGATGGTTATGCACTCCTTCGGCGCGGGCACGCATCCGGGCGCGCCGGCCGGCGTGATGAGCAAGACTGTCACCGGCGGTGCTTCCGGAATTTGGGTCTCCTGGATGTGGATGTTCGGAACGCCGTTCTACTGGCTCATTGCGCCGCTGATCCGGCGGATGCGATACCTGACGATGGCCGATTACTTCCAGAATCGTTTCAGTCGCGCCGCTGCCGTTCTCTACATCGTCATCGCCACGGCCGGGATGACGGTTCTGTTAGCCAGCGTGCTGCTCGCCACGACTCGCACGGTACAGGGCATAATGGGCAAATCCACCGCAGGGCTCCAAGGCGATATCTGGTTCTTCGGCATCCTGACGGCCATGACCGTTGTATTTGTTATCTACAGCTATTGGGGCGGTATCGTCGCGGCTATCCGCACCGACATGATCCAGGGGCTGATGATCATCGCGCTTTCGATCGTGGCTATCCCGGCGGCGCTGCAGCGGCCGGAAGTGGCGGGACTCGACGGCATCATTGAGACGCTGAAAGCCCAACAGACCGCCAAAGCCAATTACCTCAGCCTGTTCGATCCCGCCGGCTTCAACTGGCTGACCGTACTGCTGTTGTGCATCAATGCTCCGCTGAGTATGATCGCCTATCCTCACCTCATGAGCGTCTGCGCCGCCGGGCGGACCGAATGGGAAGGTCGCGTCGGTTTCACCTACGGCAATATCCTCAAGCGCGTCTGCACCATCGGCTGGAGCCTGTTGGGATTATGCTGGCTGACCTACCTCATCAACTCCAATACCCGGATCAATCCCGAAACCGCCGAGACCGCCTTTGGAGATTCCATCCGCCTGTTCCTGGCCTGGCCCGTCCTTCAGGGCGTAATGTTGGCGTGCATTCTGGCTGCCGCCATGTCCTCGGGCGACGCCGTGCAGGTTACCGTCGGTGGGCTGTTTTCGCAGAACATCTTCAGGACATTTTTCGACCCCGGCGCAAGCGAAAAGAAACTCCTTAGAGTGACCCGCATGGCAGGTCTCGCCATCGCCCTTACGTCGTTCTTTGTAGCGATCATCGCGCGGAGAAGTATTGTCAAGACGATACTGGACTATTTTAACATCCTCAGCCTGGTCGGCATCTCCGTAGCCATGGGCCTCGTCTGGCGAAGGATGAATACAGTCGGCGTGTTTTGCAGTACGCTTGCCGCCGCATGCGCGTTTATTCCCACCCGATTCATTTTTGGTTGTCCCCGCTCGGTAACCGTCGGCACATCGATTGCCGCAGGCCTGCTCGGAGGAATAGTGGGCAGCCTGCTGACAAAACCGCCCAAACGCGAACAAATCGAACGGTTCTTCAAACGAATATATGTTCCTATCGGCCAAGAGGACAAGTTCGACCTGCCCCTGGACGAGGTCGTGCCCCCTTCAAAACGATGGCTGACCGCCGGTGGTCTTTTCATCGTGAAACCGTCGAGTCAGTCCGCGGTAGGATTCTGGATCACCCTGGCCATCTGCCTTGCCTGTGTCGGGGCGATGTGGGCTCTGTTGAACCTGTAGGGAGAATTCGTATGCAAGCACAGGATAAGCAGACAAATCGAATCGGACTGATTGGCCTCGGGCTCGTCGGCACGGCCCTTGCCGAAGTGCTGCTTGAAAAGGGCTTTCAGTTGACGGGCTTTGATATTGACGCCGAACGGCGCCAACTCCTGCAGGAACGCGGCGGAAAAGTTGCAGCCTCCGTCGGCGAACTTGTCGCATCGGTTGACTGCCTCATGTTGTCCCTGCCGGATTCATCCGTCGTTGACCGCGTGATGACCGGCGAAGACGGCGTCCTGCAATCCGAAACACTGCCCGCCTGCTGCATCGACACCACAACCGGCGATCCCGAAGAAACCGTCCGCATCGAGCGCCTGTGCGCAGAGCGGAACATGTTCTTTCTCGATGCGACTATTTCCGGATCGAGCAAACAGATCGCCCGGCGTCAGGGCGTGTTCATGGTTGGCGGAGACGAAAAAGCTTTCAAGATGTGTCGTCCTGTCCTGGATGTGTTGTCGGATGAGGTTTTCTACTTGGGCCCATCCGGCAGCGGCAGCCGCGCCAAGCTGGCAGGCAATCTGATCCTGGGCCTCAATCGCGCGGCATTAGCCGAAGGTCTTGTTTTCGCCGAAGAACTCGGCCTTGATCTTGAAAGCTTTCCTGAACTTACAAAACAAACCCCCGCATATTCGGCGGTCATGGACACCAAGGGCGCCAAAATGATCCGTGCTGACTTCACCTGCGAATCGCGAATCCGCCAGCACCGCAAGGACGTCGCACTCATCCTGAAATATGCCGAAAAAGCTCACCGTCAACTGCCCCTGTCGGCCGTCCATCTCGACCTCCTCGATAAGGCCATCGCCGCAGGAGACGCCGACCTCGACAACGCCGCCATCATCAGAGAACTGAAACGAAGACATACCGCACCACCAGCCGCCCCCGCACGAGACAATAACAGAAAAAAGGCATGAAAAAACGCGGGTTAATTCAAGTCAGGACCGAGGTGAAATCCGTCATAGGCGGGGTGGCTGTACGGGTAGTCGCAACGGGCTGAATCATACCGGTTATTGCACCATAAAAGTTGGTATATCCTTGCAAAGGATGATCTGTTTTGGTAGACTGTTTTTCAGGAAAACACATTCGTGAGGTGGCCGAATTGAACCGGATCACGAAAACAAAAACTCATTTGGTGGTGCTGTCGACCCTGCTGATGACGGTGACCGCCGGTTCGGCTCGAACGACAACTGTCGGTAACGACCCCTCTGCGGACTTCAATAGTATTCAGAGAGCTATTGACGGCGCCAATGACGGCGACGTGATTATCGTTGCCGAGGCAAGGAAGACAAAAGTTGCACGCTGACGGGTTTCAACATCGACGGTTCCGTTGCGGGCTTTGACTGGGAAATTGACCCGGGCGGCAAGAGTCATGCACATGCGGCGATCAGTCATTGTCGCCTTGAGAATGTCGTTACCGGCTGCGGGCGGCTGATTTGGGCTTGCGACGGAACGATTAGCAGAAGTCCTTCCGGGGGAAACGTGCACAATACAAAACTGCATAGTCTCACCCAACTTCATGATTATGGTTGCCGACGGAGCGATCCTGAACATCTCGTATAGTGATATACGAGGCGGCTTGGAGTGGATCTTTGGCGATGTCGTCAATATGGGGGCCTATGGCGGTACGGTCGAGGCAAGTAATTCATATTTCGGCGAGCCGCCTTGCAGGACTATAGTAACAGGCGCCTGACGCATTTGCTTTGCCGGCGGCTTAGGTGTATACTGTTGTCACAGACTCGCGGTAATGAAAGGAAAGGACAGATGATGGGCAATAGTGCAATGCGTAATAGTTTTTTGTCGGTTGCGGCTATCCGGATCGGTATTTTTTTGACAATCTCTCTTTGCCTGTGGGCGCCGTCGGCCGGGTTTGCAGCGGAAAAACCTTTACCCCGGGCCGCGCGGAGCGTGCATCTGTGGTACACAGCCGACCAGGGCGTCGTATACTACAATGAAGTGACCGTGGAGAAGAGTTATCCGGGCAGTTACTTCTGCGTCTGCGGTTTCAACCACGGGTATTTCGGAATACAGGAACTGACGCGAGGCAGGAAAGTCGTGATCTTCTCGGTGTGGGACCCGGGCAGGCAAAACAACCCGAACGCCGTAGCACAGGATCGTCGCGTAAAGGTCCTGCACGAAGGCGAAGGTGTGCGCGTCAGTCGCTTCGGCAATGAAGGCACCGGCGGCAAGAGCATGTTCGATTATCAGTGGAAGGCGGGCGTTACGTACAAATGTATGGTCAAGACAACCGTCGAAGGCGACCGAACAACGTATACCGCCTGGTTCTACCTCAACGAACAAAAGAAGTGGAAGCACCTGGCAACGTTTCAGACCATTACCGGCGGCGACTATCTCGCCGGATATTATTCATTCGTGGAGGATTTTCTTCGCAACGGCGACAGTGCACGCAATGTTCGTCGGGCGCGTTACGGTAACGGCTGGGTAAAGACCAAAGACGGCAAATGGCTGCCGCTTACGAAGGCGACTTTTAGCGCCGACAGAACGCCGACCATGAACATCGACGCGGGTGTCAACGACGGCCGCTTCTTCCTGCAAAACGGCGGCGATACGAAGAATCATACCGCACTGAGGACAAAGATGGATTGCCCGGTCGAACAGATCAGTCGCCCTCCGGTAAGCTTTGACGACCAGTGGGAACTTGTCTGGGCCGACGAGTTTAATTACGACGGATTGGCCGATGAAAACAAGTGGAATTACGAAGTGGGCTTTGTTCGCAACCGCGAGAAGCAGTACCACACAAAGGCCCGTCGGGAAAACGCCCGCGTCGAAAACGGCGCCCTCGTTATCGAATCGCGGAAGGAGAAATACGAAAAGGGCGAGTATACATCGGCCAGCCTTCACACCTGGCGCAAGGCCGAGTGGCTGTA
>JAGHBX010000045.1 GCA_021160785.1 Planctomycetota bacterium
CAATCTCGGCCTCGCGCCCCACTATTCCCCATTCACTGCTCACCACTCACTACTTTACGAAAACGAACCCAATTTACACCGCAGCGGACCTGTGGAGGACCAAAAAACGCGAAACGAACCCAATCCCAACCCAGCCTACGACCCAAATGCGCAAAACAAACCCAATTTCCGTACCGCTGGCGTCTCGCCGGCTTTCTCGTACCCCCATTTTACGAAACAAACCCAATTTATCCGCACCGCCGCCATCTACAATCCACAATATACAATATACAATCCCCTCCCCAATCCCGCATGCCACAAAAGCCAGCTAACCTCAGTCCAAAAAAGGACTTACGGCAAAAACGCCGCAATAGGCCGGGTGGGGTTTATCCCGCCAGAATCGTTCATTTCGGTTATGACGGCAGTTTCGCCTGGGCGTTCTTGACCATTTTTTCGAAGACTTCGCGCTGCTCGATCATTGCGGCGATACGGTCTTTGGGTTTTGTGCGGGCTTCCAGCAGGATCCAGCCCTTGTAATCCATCGCCACGAACAAATCGATAAGCTCCTGGTAGGGATAGTCGCCGATATTGAACTCACGCGTATGCACCGTCCTGCCGAAACGTTTCTTAACCAGGTTGAAGTTGTACTGCAGGCCCTTGCCGTTGAGGTCTTGGCTGTTGCAGTTCCAGCAGACGCCCACGTTTGGCTCTGTGACATGATCGAAAATCTGCTTCATTACCGGCAATTCGCTCGTGCCGCCGCCGTGGACTTCCACGCGAATTTCCTGCTTATACCCGGCGGCGTACTTGCCCACAACATTCAGGGCGTTACCGATCTGCTCGCAGGTTTTGGCGACGGAGACGCCCTTGGGCAGGGCGTTGGGCTTGACCTTGACGCCGCTGCCGCCGCAGTCGCGGCTTAGCTTGACGTAGGCTTTTGCGCCTTCGATGTTGGCGGCGAGCTTGGCCGGGTCGGTATCGTGGAAGGCCCAGTTACAGCCCATCCCCACGAGGATTATCTTGCTCTTGGTGAACTGCTTCTTGACGCCCTTTCGCTGGTCGGCGGTCAACTTGGGGGAAACCTTATGCGCATGGTCCACCCGGAGTTCGACGCCTTTGAAGCCGGTCTTTTTGCAGTTGGCGATCAGCGTGGGCAGGTCCCAGTCCTGTCCCCACAGATACGTAACCAGCCCCAGCTTCATTTTCGAGCCGGGTATATGCGGGACTTCGCCTGCCGATTCGGTACGGGCTGCGTAACAACATCCACTCCAGGCTTTCGGACCGGCCGCAAGGGCCGCAGAAGCGGTAACGGAGGCTTTAAGAAAATCGCGACGGGTTTGGCTGTTCATCATCAGGCTCCTTTCTTAGGAATAAAATCAGTATATTCGGTCACACTCACCGAGCCCAATATACCAGATTCTCCGCTATTGCACAACCCGACATTTTCTCCGGAGGCAAACCGTCGGCAAGTGCAGAATAAAATGTAACCTTTTTGCCTGCAGAAGTGTATAATGAGTTGAAGAATGGAAAAGGAAACGGGCAAAAAACAGGCAGATGCGGCGACAGATATTCCGTGGGCTATTCGCACAGAGCATCTGACGAAGATCTACGCGCAGCGGCTGATTGCGGTCAATGATATGAACCTTGAAGTACCCAGGGGCTCTGTATTCGGATTGTTGGGTCCCAACGGGGCGGGCAAGACCACGACGCTTCGGCTGCTGTTGGGATTGCAGCGTCCTACGGCGGGGCGAGCGGAGGTTTTCGGCAGGAGGTGCGGTCCCAATGCAGTGGATGTTCGCGCCCGGATAGGCTACCTGCCGACAAACCCGAAGCTGCCCGGCCATTTGAGACCGATTGAGTATCTTGATCTTTTGGGCAAACTGTGCGGGCTTAGGCGTGAGGT
Organism: Planctomycetota bacterium; assembly: GCA_021160785.1. GTDB lineage: Bacteria > Planctomycetota > Phycisphaerae > Sedimentisphaerales > Anaerohalosphaeraceae > B28-G16. Next base: position 1,883 of record JAGHBX010000045.1, read on the forward strand.
TTGCAAGCCGAGGATATCCACATTGCTTCGTTCGGTCGGACTGCTTGGCGCCACAAATCAGCCGATCCGGGCTTTTTCCACCGGCATGTGTACAAGGCTGGGAATTGCCGCTTCCCTTGTCGGCGACCCGCCTCTTTTGCTTTGGGACGAGCCCACCGCCGGTCTTGATCCGTCGGCCCGGCGATTTACATTAGACCTTATAAGCGAGTTGGCAAAGACCAAGACGATAGTCGTGGCGACACATATCCTAAGCGACATCGATCAAATCTGCGATCACCTTGGTGTGATGCACGAAGGACGTATGATTTTTATCGGTTCGATGAAGGATTTGAAGCGTCGGCTGTGCTGCGACGATTTCAGCCTCGAGCTTGTCGGCAGCGCCGAGAATATCGAACGCCTGGGTTGTGAGGTTGCAAAGCAGGAAGGAGTCGAATCGAGAATCGATCAGGGCGGGGTCTTGCATGTGAAGATCACCGACGGGCGCAGTCATGCCCTCGCCCTTGCCGGCGTACTCAAGTCCGTCGGTGCCGGCGATCTGTCGTTAGAGGCGATCCATTCCGGGCGGAATGCGACGGAGAACGCATACCTTCAACTGTTGCAGGAGGACCAGTCGCATGGATTCGACCGATAGAATGTCAAAGCTGGCGACGTTGATGAGGCCATATACGGCGATCTGCCGGCATGACCTGCGGGCGCTGTGGCAGAGTCGGCCGGTGCGGTTGTGGTTGGCGGCTACCGTGGTGTTGACGCTGCTGGCGACGTTAGGCAACTGGGGAAAACTCCAGGATGCCCCGCTGATTGCAACGCTGCTGTTTCCGTACCTGGTGTTTCCGTGGTTCTTTATTGTGATAGCGTTAGGCGTTACCCCGGTGTCCGGGTCGCAGGCCGAGACGCTGGCTGACGGGATTTTGAGTCGGCCGGTGACGCGTTACGGGTATCTGTTAGCGACATGGGCCGGGCGCGTCATAACCGTATTGGCGGTTTTTTATGTGGTGACGGTCCCGGCAATCATGCTGGTCACCCTTGCCAAACGCCCGCCGGCGGAGGATGCGGTTACTGTTTATGGAATTGTCACGACCCTGGGCGTTGTAGCGCTGGTGCTTACCCTGATCGTATCGTTGGGATTTCTCGCCGGGACTCTTCTGCGGAAACCGTTGTTGGCGGCGGCGGTGCTGATCTTCCTGTGGTATCCCGTCAATTTTGTTTTGAGCACCTTTTCATTGGAGGAATTGTCGCCGATCAGTCTGAGCCAGGCGACGACTACACAACTTCGGCGTCAGTGGCTTGGAGGGGATGATGAATCGAAAACGGCGACCAACAAAGAAGAGGCCGAGGCGCTGCTCCGTCTGGGAACTAATTTATCCAGTATGCTTTTCGGCGGACAAACGCAGCAAAGCAAACCCGGGTATTTTGAGCCGGGCAAGTTCGAAGATTTTTCGTTAGTGCGGGTAACATTAGGGTATGGGGCTGGGACGCTGATAGCGGTTGGATTGGCGGTCCTGTGCTTTTGTCGGCGCGATTTGTGACCGGGTGATATTTGTACTGAGTGTGTTACAGGCTCAATTGTTTTTGTATGGCTGGAGGAATGTTATGTTCGGCAAAGTTGGAATTCTGTTTTGCCTGTTGTTGTCGGTAGTGGTATTTCAGGTTGACGCCGCTGCCGAAAATCCGCCGCCGGCGGCGCACTGGATCCCGAAGGATGCGGTGATCTACATGGAGCTTTCGCAACCGAAGGCGCTGCTCGATGTGCTTGCCAATGACAAGACCTTGGAAGCAATCAAGGCCCTGCCGATATACCAAAAGCTAAAGTCCAATCCCAAATTCGAGGAGTTACTCGCCGCGGTCAACCTGTTCGAAGTGTCGCTGGATACGGACTGGCGGACGGGCCTTGCGGCGCTTAGCGGTGGAGGCATCACATTTGCGGTCTGTCCGAATGAAGTGGTATTGATCATCATCGATGCCGAAGACGAGCAGATGCTGGGACGGCTCCACGAACTCCTGCTGACCTGGTCGCGGTCCGAGGCCGAGAAACAGGGCCGGCCCGACCGAGTGGGCGATGCCGAATATCTCGGTGTTAAGGGGTGGACATTCAACGGAAAGGAAGCGCATGCGATCATCGGCAAACGTGTCATAATCGCCAATCGCCCCGATGCGCTCAAGACGGTGCTGGAGATGCGCGGCAAAGGCACAGAGGCTGCACTGGCGTCGAGAGCCGATTATCAGGCCGCGAAAAAAACGGTTGGCGCAGACGCCGCAGGGCTAGTGCTGATGAACATGGAAGTTGTAAAGCAGATTCCGGGCATCTCGAAGATGCTCGCCCAGGATAAGACAAATCCCCTGACGGCGTTGTTGTTTGCCGGGATTACCGAAACGATAAGAAACTCGAAATCGTTAGCGTTGGGCCTGCATGTTAAGCAGGACAAACTCGTTTTGCAGGCTCAGCTTGACGGCGGCCGAGTCGATCCGACGGGACCGGCGGGATTCGCCGTACCGGGCAAATCCGATCAGGGCGTCATGCCTAATCTGTCGGCGCCGCGTTCAATCGCGGCGTTTAGTCTGTATCGTGATTTGCACCGGTTTTATGCATCCAAGGACGATCTTTTCGGCGAACGAACGTCGGGGCTGATTTTCTTCGAGAACATGATGGGCATTTTCTTTAGCGGTCGCGACCTGACCGATGAGGTGCTTGCCGAGACCACGCCCGATGTTCGTCTTGTGATCGCACGCCAGGAGTACAATGACCAAAAGGGCACACCGGCAACTCAGATGCCGGCGTTTGCGCTGATTCTTCATCTCCGTGATGGTGAAGAATTTGACGAGGTCGTCGAGGAGGCGTGGCAAAAAGCGGTGGGCCTGATCAACTTCACACGCGGTCAGCAGGCCATGCCGGGCCTCATTATAGATCGCCCCGTACACAATGGGACAAAGTTCACCGTGGCCTACTTCTCTACGGCGGGGCTCGAACAAACGGCACAATTAGACGCACGGTTCAATTATCGTCCCGCCCTGGCGGTGACAGGCGATTACCTGATCTTGAGCTCCACCGATGGATTGGCGCGCGACCTTATCGATGCGGTAAAGCGAGAGGCCGAGGCGGCAACCGGACCGTTGGTCGGGATTCACACACTTGCTGAATTGAACGGCGCAGAATTAGCTGCGATTCTCCGGGCCAACTACAAAGCAATGGTTCGCCAGAACATGGTCAAGGAAGGCAACAGCCGCCAGGCCGCCGAAACTACAACCGATGTTCTTATTACTCTTGCACGGTTGATTAATCATGTCGAACTGACTGTCGGCGCAGAAAACGAGCTTGCCGAGGTACGCCTGGAAGTACGCCCGTGCCTGCAGTGACATCGCCGGCGCGCAATGTTTTTTGAGGATTGGTCTGAGTCTTTGACACCAAAAGGATAACACAGATGGTTGCCGATGGAAAGGAGCTTGACCCCAGGTGGGCATGGGCGCGGTATCAACCCGATGCCGGGCGCCCCTGGAATCTTGCGCTTGCCGGGCACCTGTATCGGCGCGCCGCCTTCGGCGCCGACTGGGGTCAACTCCAGAGAGCCCTGACCGACGGGCCGCAGAAGACCATCGACAGGTTATTGCA
>JAGHBX010000187.1 GCA_021160785.1 Planctomycetota bacterium
CTTCGTAAGAAGATATCATGTATCGCGTGGTGGCCTTGTTGCGATAGCAGCGATGGTGATGCTCGATGCTTCGCAGGTTTTTGACCATGATGCGTTTTTTCTCTTTGCCCGTGCGAAGGTCCCAGCCGATAACCAGGGAATTGGGGCTCTTGCCTGATGGTTTGCCGGCGTCGTTTGCATAGAGCATTCCGCGCCAGACGAGTCCGTCGATGACAAACAGGTCATCTCCTTCGCCGCCGCCGATGGAGGGGACAGTCTTGTTCCACAAGGGCTCGCCGTTGGCGGCGTCGAAGGCCTTGACGATCTTGCCGCCCTGCATGACGATTGTCTCGTCGACGGCGACGAGTGTTTTAGGGTTGGTGAACTTCGGGTCAGTCCGCCAGAGTCCGGCGCCGTCTTTGAGAGCAAATGCGGCGAGTTCCCTGCCGCTGTGGCAGATAATGCGTCCGTTGTTAATCGCCATCGCTAAAGGTCGAATCGCCGCGACCGGCTTTTGCCAGATGATTTTGCCGCTGTCGCCCCGCACGGCAACGAGTTTTGCCGCAGCGGCGTCTGGTCCACCGCGATGGGCCGGCGTCTTTGCCTGCCCCTGGCAATACACAATCGCGATGCCGTCGGCTACGAGTATCTCGCGTGCGTTCTGAGTCTGCTTGACGGTGGTGATTGTCTCGCCGGTTGCAGCGTCGAGTATGCTCATGGGCGCGTTGTAAGCGAGTGTTGCATAAAGCCGGTTGCCGCCTGCGACTATTCGACGCTGATTCTGATTGGGGACATCGGTGCGTCCGGCTCGCAACTTCGTCCAGTCCTTGTCCCGCCAGCGACCGAGACTCCACTGGCGCCAGCCCCATGCCTCAAGCGGTCGCCTCCAGAGCAGTTTGCCGTTAAAGGCATCCCTGCAAATAAGCGACCAGCGATCGGGCAGACGCTCGTCCGTAATTCCAATGAGCCCTTCGTCGAAAATATAAAATATTCGACCGCCGGCTGAAACCGACGCCTCTATTCCCGACGGGGTCTCGTGGCTTCTAAGCCACAGGGGCGGGGCAATCCACTGGAGTCTTCGCGGCGGCCCGACGACGCTGTCGGCGGCGACTGCATTGTTGCCGGGACCGTGCAGAAAATGGCCCCACTGATCGATGTTGTCGGGCCAGGATTTAACGATCTTCAGGCATTTGCCGTCGCGTGGGAAGCAGGCCGCGCCGCCCGGCGCCAACACACGCATGATCTCCTGGGTCGAGACAGCACCCTGATCGCCCACAACTATCAGGTTAATCAGGTTGTCGGCGTAGGGCAGTGCCGCCGCCGAAAACCGCTCAATGGAGACGGGCCCGTATATACCCTGCGAACGCACATAGTCTTGTGCCGCGGCGACCTTTGCCGGGTCCGCTTCCAGACCGCAAACCGTGTAAGCATCGGAGGCCCGCAGGGCTGCGGTCAACCTGCCGTCGCCACAGCCCAAGTGGACGACGATGCCGCCCTTGATACCGGTGCTGTCAAGAATCCCGCGGGCGATCTCTTCATTCGTTTTCGCAAGGGCCGTCCCTGCCGACAGACAAGCAACCAGCACCGCGATTACCCACATTTTCATTGCATAAGTGTGTTTCATTGTGTAAACCCTCTCAACCTGACCTGTAATTTGCGTTTACGACCTGTCGCAAAGTATTATATCATAAGAAGCCGATATTGTGAAGCAGCCGTTGACACGAAATCACAAATAGCGTAACCTGTGAATCAATGAAGTAGCCAGACAAACCTGCGACTACGACCGGAGCAACGTCATTATGAGAAACAGGAATTATAAATTACCTCTTTTGTGTTGTGTGGTTCTTCTTTTTTCGGTGGTTCCCCCGACTCAAGCTGCGAGCAGAAACAAGTCGACGACTACGAATGCCGACATTGTCTCTCAACTCGCCGGCAATGTCCCGGATGATTTCCCCCGCTTTACGTTCATCAATCACCCTGGGCAAGCCCAATTGCTCAGTCACTTTCTGTGGTATCACTTTCATCATCGACTTGGCAACAGCATGGTCCTGTTTAATAAGGAGTATCTTCTGACCGCCGACATCTGGCTCGGTGATGCTAAACCCCGAGGCTCGAAAGAAAAGATTCAGGACGTCCATCGCCGTGTCCTGTTAGATATGTATATAGATAATGAAGGTTATGTTTCAAGTCACCAGCATTTTTCCCAGGCCCACGACTTAGGTTGGCCTTTCCCTTCCTGGGGTCAGTCCCACAAGGATCTCGCCCGGGTAAAAGGCAAAACCGCCGGCTGGCACTTTCAACCTTTGAAAAACGTGCGAGGCTGGATTGGCGGGCATCTCCGCACCTGGAATGGGAAAGAATATACCGGTGAAAGCGCTGCTTCGGCGTGGGAGTTGCACAATGTCAAATCCATGGGTATTAAAAATAATAGTTGGCATCTGGAAGCTGCCGGACCCTCGCCTGCTATAACGACTCCCAAAGGCTACAGCCTCAACGCTTTCGATTCGCCGTACCTGCAACTTCGCTGGAAGCGATCCGACGATTCTCTAAATAACACTGTCCCCTATGTTGAATGGTTGCGCGAGACCGATACGGATTACAGCACCGACCGCCGCGTATATTTCTATCCCGACAAAACACCGCTGTCCCGCGAATATCACCATTCCATTATGACGATGTATCGTCATCGGCAATGGCAGGGTAAAATCAAACGGATTCGTATCTCCCTTGCGCCGGGAGAATCCGAGGCTGCATTCGACATCGATTCCTTCTTCACGGTTTATGATACCCGCCACACGATCAACAATCCGATTTTTATCTTAGCTTCCTGTCGTTATTTTAACTGGACGGGCGATCTGGATTTCCTGCGCCGTCAGATTAATCGAATGCGTCTGGCATTGCGTTATCAACAGACCGTAATGGGTGGTCTGGAATATAATCGCATCCGTAATCAATGGCCCGGCCACGACGGCTTGTGCAGTTGGCGCAAAGATGACAGCGGAAAACTGACTTTTCACTCCGGCCATGGTATAGGCAGCAACTATTGGGATATCCTGCCTTTCGGGTGGGATGATTTGTACGCCACCAACCAGTATTACGCCTCCACGCTTGCGATGGCTGAGATGGAGGAAGCAATTGAGCAAAACCCCGGTTGGAACATCCCCCTCGGAGCTGTGAAATTAGATCCGCAGCAGTTGCGACGACACGCCGGCCAGGTGAAAGAAACTGCAAATCGCCTTTTCTGGAATGAACAAAACGGCCGCTTCATTGCCTGCATTGATAAAAATGGCGACAAGCACGATTACGGCTATACTTTCCTTAATCTCGATGCTATCTGGTACGATTTGGCTGACCGGGACCATGGCCGGCAGATCATGGACTGGATTACGGGCAAACGCATTGTCAAAGGTGATACTTCCACCGGAACCGATATTTACCGCTGGCGTTTCGGCCCGCGGGCCACCACCCGCCGTAATATTGAATGGTACGGGCAGGGCTGGTGGGCGCCCGAAAGTCTGGACTGGGGCTGCCAGATTCAGGATGGCGGGGCGGTGCTGGGCTTTACGTTCTATGATCTCTGGGCTCGGCTGCAAATTCTCGGACCGGACAACGCATGGCAACGACTTATGGAGATCCTTGCCTGGGAAAAAGAGGTGCATTCGGAAGGCGGATACCGAAAATATTACGATGGCGGCAAACGAGGCACAACCCTGCAGGGCGGCGGCACGTGCGGCGGGCTCGGTATCGATTACGAGTTTTACGAAAGCTCCCTTGTGCCCTCGATCATCCCCTGCGGATTCCTCGGCCTTAGCGCCCGGTCCGACGGCTCTTTGGTCATCAATCCCAGACTGCCCAAAGCCTGCCCCGAAATTGCCGTCAAAAATATCCTGTATCACAATGTCCGTTTGGATATCCGCGCGACCAATAAAACTATCGAGCTTAATTGTAAAGATCTTCCCCCGTATCCGATTCGCATTGTTCTTCAGGGGACCTGGAAACGAAGAAAGACCGACTGGCGAGACTCTACTTGCCAGATCAATCAAGCCGGCACATATTATTTTACCAAATGTAATTAGTATTTCAAAAGTGAACGATGAACTACATTGCGTGTAATGAGGAGTTTGCATTATGACTATTCGGTCCGAGTATTTGCTGTTGATTGCAAAAGTATTTGTAGTTGGTTTGGTTGGTGCATTGCTTTCCGGCTGCAGGAGCGGCGGACCTCTGGATTCCATGCAGGCTGTTCCGATTATCTTTGACACGGATATTGGTACGGATGTTGATGACGCCGGGGCGCTGGCGATACTTCATATCATGGCCGATCGGGGCGAGGCTAAAATATTAGCGGCTATGAGCGCTAATCAAAATCGCTGGTGTGCACCGGCCATCGATGTAATCAATACCTGGTATGGTCGCCAGGATATGCCAATCGGCTGCTCGAGGACCGGCCCCGATCCCGAAGAATGGTACCATGACACTGTCGGCGACTACCCCCATGATTTAACTACCAGTGATGACGCTCCGGATGCCGTTGCCCTGTATCGCAGGATTTTAGCGGCTCAGCCCGACCAGAGTGTGACTATCGTGGTCGTGGGTTGGCTTACGAACATGGCCGACCTGCTCAACAGCGAACCGGACCGGTACAGCCGGCTTACCGGAAGCCAACTGGTTGAGGCGAAGGTCAAAGAGTTGGTATCTATGGGCGGAAGATGGCCAAACTCACCAAAAGAAGAAGGCGAATATAATTTTACCATGGACGGAGCTGCCGCACACAAGGTGATCAGCGACTGGCCCGGTAAGATCATGTTCACGGGTTTGGGCAAGGATGTGATGACCGGCGGTCGGTTAGTGGCGCAGGGATCGAAAGATAATCCGGTACCGGCGTTTTATCGAAATTTCTTTAATGGATACAAGGTATCCGAAAGATCAAGTTGGGATCTAATTGCCGTATTGTATGCGGTCCGGGGTCTGTCCGATTATTTCACCGCCGTCTCGGAGGGTAAATGTGTGGGCCAAAAAGACGGAAAGAATCAATGGATCCCCGACGCCACTTCAAACCATGCCTATCTGGTTTATAAAATGCCCCCGACGGAACTGGCCGCGGTGATTGAGGATTTGCTGTTAACTCCGCCCGTCCGGTGAGCAGTTTTCAGGCAAAACACGGTTTTTCGGCGAAAAACGGTGATTTGAGATATTAATGCGGATTTTCAAAAAATTCGATTGCAAAACGAACAACGGTCGATATAATACTGTGTTTTACTCGTTGCAAGGTAAGCACGGAGATAAGCGAAATGAAGAAAGATATACATCCTGAGTATCATGTTGTTAAAGTCCGCTGTGGGTGCGGCAATACGTTTGAGACGCGCAGTACCGCCAAAGAGGTGCATGCGGAAATTTGCTCGATGTGTCACCCGTTCTACACGGGCAAGCAGAAGTATGTCGATACGGCCGGACGAATCGAACGATTCCAGAAGAAGTACGGCAAAGACTATTTCAAGAAAAACAAGTAGCTATTTACCATCTACAACTTGCGCTGTCGGTCATGATTAAACAGATTATGTATTGGCAGCGTAATTTTTTTGTGCATAAAGCGCCAAGAGGCGTAGACATTTTCGTGGACAGGCAGAATAGTTAGTTCTGTTGCGGAAACGATATTTGTCATTCCCGGCAGGAATAAGTTGGTAGGTATTTGATATGTCGCAGCAGCAGGACAGTTTGTTGTCGAAGCTTGATGAACTGGACAATCGTTACGCGGAGATTGACCGGCAGATCAGCGATCCGGCCGTAGCGAGCGATGTGGCAAAGTATGTCCCGTTGGCGAAGGAACAGGGCAAGCTCAAGTCGATCGTTGAGAAGTACCGCCAGTACAAGGAGGTGGTGGCCGGAATCGTCGATGCCGAGACTATGTTGGCGGACCCGGAGATCGAGGATGATTTTCGCGAGTTGGCCAAAGAGGAGATCAAGGAACTGGACGCAAGGAAGTCGTCTTTGATCGGCGAGATCAAGGATACGCTGGTTATGGCGGGCGACGCAGCGATCGACTCGGTGATCATAGAGATTCGGCCGGGCACAGGCGGTGATGAGGCCGCTCTTTTTGTCCGCGATCTGTGCAATATGTACACAAAGTATGCCGAGAAGAGACGCTGGAAGGTCGAGATACTGGATTTGTCAGCGACTGAAATGGGGGGCTTTCGCGAAGTGATTATGAATATCAAGGGGTCGGGGGTGTGGTCCGAATTGGGTTACGAAGGCGGCGGCCATCGGGTCCAGCGCGTGCCGGAGACCGAGTCGCAGGGTCGCGTTCATACATCGGCGGCGACGGTGGCGGTGCTGCCCGAGCCGGAAGAACTGGACATTCAGATAGATCCTAATGACGTGCTGGAGCATGTCAGTCGCGCTGGCGGTCCCGGGGGTCAGAGTGTCAACAAGCTAAACAGTGCAATCAAGCTGGAGCATGTCCCGACGGGAATCACCGTGAGTATGCGCGACGAGAAGAGCCAGCACAAGAATCGCTCCAAGGCCTGGCGTATCCTGCGAAGCCGCGTTTATGAGTTCCACCAGCGGCAGATAAACAAAGATCGCGATGACAAACGCCGGACAATGATCGGCTCGGGCGACAGATCGCAGCGTATAAGAACGTACAATTTTCCGCAAAATCGCCTCACCGACCACAGAATTAACTTGTCGCTTTACAGTCTTGATAAGATAATCTTGGGTGAAATGGACGATCTGATCGCAGCGCTGAAGGACCACGACAAGCAGCAGCGGCTGGAAAGTCTTTAGATTGTATATTGTAGATTTTAGATTGTAGATTGTCTTGCGGAGTCGCTTTGGCGATGGCGGGGCGGCCAATGGAGTATTGTGGCAGGGTAGGATATGATAATTGTTGTTACCGGTACGGTCGGGATCGATAAGAAGCGCTACCTGGAAAAGGTCTGTGCCCTTGCCGCCGAACGGGGCAATGATGTCGGACTGTGCAATATCGGCGATATGATGTATGCAGAGGCCCCTGACATCCCGCCTGGCCGTATCCTCGACATTCCGCTCAAGCGTCTGCATTCGCTTCGCCGCAGCGTCATAAAGGACATCATCGCCCGGTCCGGCGAGGTCGCCAACCTGATTGTAAACACGCACGCGACGTTTCGCTGGCGGCACGGACTGTTTCCGGCGTTTGATTTCGACCAGATGCGGCAGCTCAACGCCGACATGTACATCTGCATGATAGACGGCGCCGAAGCCCTGCACGTCCGTCTTGCCGATGAACACCCGATCCGCCATTCACTGAAGGACCTGTTGGTCTGGCGAGAAGAGGAGCTGTTGGCGACGGAGATGATGCAGCGGGGAACCAATATAGAGGCGCGGTTCTACTGCCTTGCGCGGGGCGCCGGCGACGGAACCGTCGAAATGTTTTACAGACTCATCTTCGAGCCGCAGCGAAAAAAGGCGTACCTGAGCTTTCCGATGACGCATGTAATGGACCAGCCGGAGGTGATCGAAGAGATCGGCGGGTTTCGCCGCCTGATGAAAGCCGGCTTTACATGCTTCGATCCGGGCGATCTCGAAGAGGCGTATCTGCCCTGTTATGCCGCCGATGCGCTACAGGCGGGCGAGACGGACATTGAAGTAACAGTATTGGGCAGGAAGATTCGATTCGATGCCGAAGAGGTCGCCGGGATACGAGGCGACATCAACAGCCAGATATACGCCCGCGATTTTGCATTGATCGATCAGTCGGATATGATTATCAGCTACATCCCGCAGTTAGCCGACGGCCGAGCGGCGATCTCCAGCGGCGTGGAACGCGAACTGCAGCACGCCCACGAGGCGGCCAAGGATGTTTATGTTATCTGGACGCCCCAGGTCGATCCTTCGGTCTTCATCACCCAGACGGCGACCAGGGTCTTTGCCGGTACGGCGGAGGCAGTGGATTTCTTCGCAAAGACATTTGCGGCGGTTCAAACTGTCGAGGCCCCGGAGAAATGACCGTCCTGCCCAGTCAGTCCGATTCGACCGGGCAAAACTGCGTGGTCAAACTGCACTGTAAAACATTCAAAGCCGACATTTCTCCGGAGGCGGTGACGAGTGTTTTTGCAGGGCGTCTTAATCCATCGATCTTAGGCGGCAACAACGCCGAATGCGGGACGAACCGATTCAGTGTCTGGGCGGCGGAGCCCAGGCATATCTTTGAATTCACCGACGATGGCGCCGATCCGTTGGGCGATCTTGAAAAGGCCCTGGACAGGTACAAGCTTGACGAGCCAGCCGCTGCAATGCTCCCGGCGGGGATGTTTTGCGGAGGATGGATCGGGTATTTCAGCTACGACCTGGGCAGGTTCATCGAGAAGCTGCCGCAGACCGCCCTCGGTGACCTCGATTTGCCGTTTATCCGGCTGTGCTTTTACGACCGGGTGGTGTGCTGCGATCGGACGGCCCGGCAATGGTGGCTGCTTGCGCTCGAGTTGCCCGATGATACCCAATCGCCGCAGGCCAAGCTCGATGAATTGCTTGAGCTGCTCAATGAGTCCCGGACCCAATCGGTGCCGGTGGCGATGAGCGGCAACTTGCAGGATGTTGACATCTCTCGTTTAACCTGCAACATGACCAAAGAACAATACTACGAGGCGCTTGCGAGGATACACCGCTATATTTACGACGGCGACGTTTATCAGATTAATTTCTCTCAGCGTTTTGAATGCCTCTATGACCATCCGCCTGTCGAGCTTTATCACTGGCAGAACCGTTTCAATCCGAGCCCGTACGCCGCCTATATCGACGCGGGCGACTATTCAATCGTCAGCGCCTCGCCGGAGATGTTCCTGACGGTGCGGGACGGGACGATATCCACCACGCCAATCAAAGGTACGAGGCGTCGTGTCGTGTCGCATCCGCAGGCGGCGGCGATTAACGAGGCTAATTTCGCCGATCTTGTCCAAAGCGAAAAGGACCAGGCCGAGCTTTGCATGATCATCGATCTTGAGCGTAATGACCTGGCGCGGATATGCGTGCCGGGAACGCGGTTTGTATCGCAGCCAAGAACGATCGAGACCTTTCCAACGCTGTTCCACGCCGTCGCCACGGTCGAGGGTCGGTTGAAACCCGACTGCGGCTTTGGCGATATTCTCAGGGCGACTTTTCCCGGCGGGTCGATCACGGGCGCGCCGAAGATTCGCTCGATGGAGATCATCGAGGAGCTGGAGCCGACGCGGCGAAGCGTATATACGGGCAGTATCGGCTATATCGGCGTCGACGGCAGTGTCTGCTTGAATATTGCGATTCGAACGGTTATCATCACCAACGGTAAGGCCTATGCGCAGACCGGGGGCGGGATCGTGGCCGATTCCGACGCGGATGCCGAATGGGAAGAGACGATAACAAAGGCGCGGGCGCTGCTTGCCGGTATCGCAGCGGTGCAGGACTCGTAAAAGGGCGACGGAGAGAGAATGGCAAAAGTATTCTTAAACGACAGGATTGTCGAAGCGGCAGATGCGCACATCGCCTGCAACGACAGCGGCCTGCTCTACGGTATGGGCCTGTTTGAGACGATGCGATGTCGCAACCGACGGGTCTTTCGGCTCGATGACCATCTCGACAGGCTTTTTGCCGGCGTCGAGGCGCTTGCCATTAACAACGTCTACGATCGCGCCTGCATTGCCGACGCCATCGACAAGCTGCTTGAGGCAAACGGTCTCGAACAGGCAAGGCTTCGCCTGACACTGACAAACGGACCGATCGGCGAGGGTGCTTCGCCGAAGCCGACCTTGTTGATTACCGCTACGGAGTTTACGCCCTACCCTGCCGAATACTATGAAAAAGGCGTGCGGGTAGTCCTGACCGAGGCAAGACAGAATCCGACCGATCCGCTGAGCGGCCATAAGTCAACCTGCTACGCACCGAGGCTCATGGTTTTGGAAGAGGCCCGCAAGAAGCTCGCAACCGAGGCGTTGTGGTTTACAACGGATAACCGTCTTGCCGAGGGATGCATCAGCAACGTCTTTCTTGTAAAGGACGGGGTCGTCTATACGCCGGATCTCTCGGCGGGTGTGCTGCCGGGAATCGCCAGAAAGACGGTTATCGAACTCGCCGGGACCGATTCGATTGAGCTTGTCGAGAAAGACCTGGCGATTAACGATCTGTTGGGCGCCGATGAGGTATTTCTTACCAATACCATCATGCTCATCCTGCCGGTGGTCGCAGTCGAGGCACACACCGTCGGCAACGGCAAACCGGGCGTGGTCACGAAACGGCTTATTA
>JAGHBX010000336.1 GCA_021160785.1 Planctomycetota bacterium
CTCAAGCACTCCGGAAGAGGCGAAGGCAAAAAGGTACTGCTCGTCACCAGCGGCGGCGCAGGCGACGGCAAGACCACCATCGCCGCAAACCTTGCCACGACCCTCGTTGCCGAAAACTGCAAGGTTCTGCTCATTGACGCCAACTTCAGACGGTCCATGACCGTTGTGCTCTTCCCGGGAACCAATGACTCGCCTCCCGACCCTGACTGGTGCCTGAGCAACTATCTGTCAGGTCAATGCCATGCCGACAACGACCTTATGCGGTTCAGCGGCATCGAGGACCTTGACATCATCGACAGCGGACCTGTTCCGGCAAGCCCCGCTGAAATGCTCGGCAGCGCCAGAATGCGCGACCTGCTGGCGCAGTGTCGCAACCGTTATGACTTCATCATTATCGATGCTCCGCCGCTCCTTGTCAGCGACGCCAAGGCGCTCGCCGCCCAGGCCGACGGCACAATACTGGTCTTCGACGCTGAAACCACGCACCGAGGGGCCGCACAACGTGCGCTGCGGGAACTCCGCGAGGTCAATGCAACCGTTGTCGGAACCGTTCTGATGCGCGTCAAGGCCATGAAGGGCGGCTATTTCCGTGAGATATACAAGTCGTATCAGAAGTACCAGCACGGCGCCCGTCTCGAGCCCGTCGCTTTATAGGCTGGAAAACTTTCGTCAAAGATAAAAACACTGGAAAAGGGATTTTATGAACAGATTACTCGTAACGGGAGGCGCCGGCTTTATCGGCTCCAATATTTGCCGGCGTCTTGTTTCCCAAGGCCGCTTCGTTCGCATCATCGACAACCTCAGCACCGGTCACCTGCACAATCTCGACGGAATCATTGACAAAGTCGAGTTCATCCAGGCCGATATGGGCGACCCCGCCGTCGCCCGCAAAGCAATGGATGGTATGGACGTCGTCCTTCATCAGGGCGCCTTACCCTCCGTGCCAAAGAGCGTCGAAGACCCGGCGGCAACCCACAAACATTGCGTTGACGCCACTTTCAACCTCTTGATGGCTGCGCGCGACGCTCGAATCAAGCGATTCGTCTATGCCGCAAGCTCGTCGGCCTACGGCGAAAGCCTCGCACTTCCAAAGGTCGAGACGATGCAGACGGCTCCCCTTTCTCCCTACGCGGCCGCCAAACTCGTCGGCGAGTACTATTGCAAAGTCTTTTACACCGTCTACGGGCTCGAAACCATCTCGCTTCGATATTTCAATATCTTCGGGCCGCACCAGGACCCCACCAGTCAATATGCCGCCGCAATCCCCGCGTTTGTTACCTCTATCCTCAAGGACACGCCGCCAACCATCTACGGCGACGGAGAGCAAAGCCGTGACTTCACATACGTGGACAATGTCGTCGCCGCCAACCTCCTGGCGGCAGAGGCCGAGGCGACACACGGCGAAGTGCTCAATATCGCATGTGGCGAACAAATAACGATAAACGCCGTGATTGAGCATATCAACCGTTGCGTCGGAAAAAGCGTCAAGCCTCTCTATGTGCCCGACCGTCCCGGCGATGTAAAACACTCGATGGCGGACATAAGTCTGGCCGAAAAGGTCATCGGCTATAAACCGGTGGTCCGATTCGCCGAAGGACTCGAAAAAGCCATCGAATGGTATCGCCAAAACCTCCTGTAGCCTGCAGCGACTGTCTCGATTATAGGACCGCAAAGTCTCCTCCGCCTCCTGCCGACCGGTCTGCCAATGCCTCCGATAAGGCGGCACAATAACTGATAAAGCCGCAGGTCAATCTGTTCGATTTGACGTAAAGGTTATTGTTTTCTATATTTTAAGTATCAGATATTGTTGGGGCCGATGTTTCTTGTCTTGGCCCATCGGACAAACGAAATAGCGCCCTTGAGCGAGCAAAAACACCATGAAAAAACAATGGGTAATCTGGACGGGCATACTACTCCTGCTGGGTATAACAGGACTAACTGCAGTTCTGCTGGACATCAGACAACAGAAGCGCACGACCGCCTTGTATAAAGCCCAATATGGTTACGGCGCCGAAGAATACATACAGCAGTATCTTGAATGGAGCAAATTGACGCCCGCCGAATGTCTCGAAAATCCGTGGGGCTCAGGCGATTACGGAGGTCCACAGATACGGCAAAAACTCATTGCCGAACAGCCGGGCAGACTTCGAGCAGATATCGCCGATCTGGCAAACGCCACCGCCACCCCCGTCCCCGTTATCCTCGCCGATTCCATGTATGGTCCCGGCTGGCAGCAAGCTGTCGAACGCTATCGCAAGCGAAACGATATCCGGGACGGTCTGGCCGTCGCTTCCACGATCAGCGTCATGGCTGGCGTAATTGTCCTCGTCGGATACTCCCTGAACCGCAGCCTCCATCACCTGCTGGGCGCCAACAGTCGCCGTCGAAAAAAGTCCGGCAAGAAATCACGCAAACACGAAACTCACTGCCCAAATCCCGACCCGGATGTCGCCGATGAAAATCTTGAGCCTCAAAACGATCCGGCTTCGGACATCGCCGCTTCAGAGGATTCCGAAAAGACGCAAGCCTTAAGCAAATTCGGTAACGCACCGTCCATCGGGGCGGGAAACGACAATACCGGCTGCTTCAGCAATTTCGGACTGGCCCAGGGCGGCGTCAAGGCGATCGAATTGCGAGAAACTCTCAGGAACCGCGCTTCGAGTCTTTCCGACAACGACAATTCGCCGCAGCCATCGGCCCAAACAGGCATGCTGAGCACCTTGATGTCAACGTCGCCCGTCAGCAATGAACTAAACGAACTGACCCTGGAAGTATCAG
>JAGHBX010000537.1 GCA_021160785.1 Planctomycetota bacterium
CTCCCCTCCCTTGTATTTCCATCTCGGCAACTGGTACCAGATACACCTGCGGGTGCCCAAAAAAATGATTCAGGCGTGGATCGACGATGAGATGATGGTGAATTTCGAGTGGCCCGGCCATAAACTGGATGTCAGGGCTGAGGTGGACCTGTCCGTGCCGTTGGGCATAGCGACCTGGCAGACAGCAGGCGCGGCCCGTAATATTGAGGTTCGAAAAGTTGACAAGGCCGCCAAGTCGCCCGAGATGTGGTATTGATGCGGCGGTTAGCTCAATTGGCCATGTAAACCGGCTGATCGGAGAGGATTCAAAATGATGAGAGTAAGTAATCGCGTTATACGACTTTTACTGTTGTCGGCAATCGGCCTGTTGTGCGGGCTGTCCTGTGTTTGTGTGCAGGCGTCCGAAGTCGAACTGACGTTCTTCGGCTGGTCCGACCAGCACGTGAAGCCTGACGGCAATGCCGAGCACCTTCTGCCGGCGATCTATACCATGAACATGCTGCCGGGTTTCGATTATCCCGAAGAGATCGGCGGCAAGGTCGCCATACCCTCATTTGTCCTCAACTGCGGCGATATCACCGAGCAGCCGACCCATGCAGCGAAGGACATGTATGAAACATACATCACACGGGGCCTGCGCTATCCGAGTTTTGACGTGGCGGGCAATCATGACCTGGGCGGTGAATCACCCGGTGAAACCGTTACCGACTGGCTCATCTCGCGGCATGGGGCGCTTAGTTATACATTCGATATCGAAGGCGCTCACTTCGTCATGGTGCTTTCCGAATATGACGAAAGCCTCAACGGCCCCGCACGGCCGATCGGCAAAAGCACCCTGGACTTTATCCGCAGCGACCTCGAAAGCGTACCCAAAAACACACCCGTCGTCGTGGCCACTCACCTTTGCTATGACGCCATTGCAAACAAAGATGAATTTGTCGATGCCCTGAAAGACGCCAACGTTCTCTGCGTTTTCGGCGGCCACCACCACAAAGCCAAGGTGGATACATACCGCGGAATCAATTTCGTTCAACTGCCCTCTCCCGCCTCCGGTTCGCCGAGTGAGTTTACCGTCATTCGCATCACCGACGACCGCCTAATCGCAGTTCCCTTCGATTATGCCTCCAGACGATGGGCAGCGGGAGAAAACAAGATATTAGACGCAAAGATCAAAGGCCCCCTGCCGCCCGAGACAATCAAGGAGCCCAAGGACCTCAAGATCGGGCAATCAGCACCCGATTTCATGCTGCCCGGCGTGGACAACCGTTACTACAGGCTCAAGGATTTTGAAAATGCCGATGTTCTCGTCGTTATTTTCACATGCAACCACTGCCCCACGGCCCAGGCGTACGAGGACCGGATCATACAACTCGCCGCATACTACAAGGACAAAAGCGTTGCGCTGGTGGCGATATCGCCCAACGACCCGTTAGCGGTGCGATTGGATGAATTAGGCTATTCCGATTTGAGCGATTCATTCGACGAGATGAAGATCCGCGCCTACGACAAGAAGTTCAACTTCCCCTATCTGTATGACGGCGACAATCAGCGGGCCTCCAGGGCGTACAACCCGGCGACCACGCCGCACGCCTTTGTCTTCGACAAGGCCCGAAAGCTGCGATATGTCGGAAGAATCGATAATTCGCAGAACAAACAGATCAAATCTCGTGATTTACGAAACGCCGTCGACGCCCTGCTCGCAAATAAACCCGTGCCTGTCGAAACAACCCGTCCGTTCGGCTGTTCGACAAAATGGTCCAGCAAGCGAAAAAATGCGCAGGAGGCATTTTACAGATGGGCCAAGGAAACCGTCACACTCGATACCATCGATGAAGAGGGAGTCAAAAAGCTCTTGGCTAACGACACACAGAAACTCCGCCTTGTCAACCTCTGGGCCACCTGGTGCGGACCCTGTGCGATGGAGTTCGGCGATCTGATGACTATCAACAGGATGTATCGCAAGCGGGATTTTGAAATGGTCACCCTTAGCAGCGACAAGCCTTACCGGCAGCCGGAAGCCCTGTCGTTTCTCAAGAAGCGGCAGGCCTCATGCACGAATTATATCTTCGAAATCGACGACCTCGGCAAACTTTCCAAGGCATTAGACGGCAACTGGAGCGGCGCAATTCCCCTGACACTGATTATCAAACCCGGCGGAGAGATCATTTACAAACACGAAGGCATCATCGAGCCCCTGACGGTCCGCAAGATCATTGTCGAACACCTCGGCCGATTCTACAAGTGATTTCAGCGGGAGAACCCATGCGTTTTGCATTCGGTAAGAACTGGCAATCCTATTCAGCCAATGCTCTCACTGCCAGGCGAATCGAACAGGCCCGCCGTGCATTCGGCGAACTGCTGACAGGTATTGACCTGCAGCAAAAGCGATTCGTCGACATAGGCTTTGGCCAGGGTCTCTCCCTGGTCGTCGCCGCGGAGATGGGGGCAGATGTATTGGGCATTGACATAGATGCCGACAATCTGGAAGCGTTGAAAACCACTCAGCAGGCAATGGGCTGTGACAAGCCGCTCCGGACGCGCATCGCATCCATATTAGACGACGAGTTTGCCCAAAGCGATCGAGGCGGTTTCGACATCGTCCATTCATGGGGAGTACTGCACCACACGGGCAATATGCACAAGGCGATAGAAAACGCCTGCACACTGGTTGCCGACGGCGGTTATTTTGTTTGCTCAATCTACAACGCACACTGGTCCTCGCCGATCTGGAAGGTCATCAAATGGTCCTACAACAAACTCCCCCGGCCGGGGCGCCAAATTGCGGTCGGGCTATTCTATCCTGTTATTTTCATCGCCAAGTGGCTCGTAACAGGCCGCAACCCGCGGAAAAAGGACAGAGGAATGGATTTTCTCCACGACGTCGTCGACTGGGTGGGCGGCTATCCCTATGAGTACGCCGGCTGCGAGGAAATTCGCGATTTCGTCTGCCAACTCGGCTTCGACTGCCTTAAGATACGCCCTGCCCAAGTCCCGACAGGGTGCAACGAGTTTGTCTTCAGGAAAACTCTCGCATCCGCCGAACCGGCAGACTGATGCCAAAGAATCGCCAAATACGCTGATTATTGCGTATCTGACGCTTAGGACCCGCGCAGATAGGGTCGATAACGCGATTGGGCGGAGATTTTGGCTGATTTAGGCGAAAATTTGTGAAAAAACGTTGACAGTCCCCCCGGCAGTGATATAATACCACGTTTTCCAGAAAGAACGTGTTGGAGTTGCATTGAATATGAAATCGTACGTAGCTAAAACGGGCGAAGTTGACCAAAAGTGGGTCCTGATAGATGCCGACGGACAGATTCTGGGTCGTATGGCGGCGAAGATCGCCATGATGCTGATGGGCAAGACCAAGCCGATCTATACGCCGCATGTGGATACGGGCGACTTTGTCGTTGTCGTAAATGCCGAGAAGGTAGAGGTTAGCGGCAAGAAAGCCCTGACGAAAGAGTACCAGCATTACACCGGTTATCCCGGTGGCCAAAAAAGCGTCTCCTATGCGGAAATGTTGGAAAAGAGGCCGGAGAGGGTTATCGAACTGGCCGTCCGCAGGATGCTGCCCAAGAACAAACTCGGCGTAAAGATGCTGAAGAAACTCAAGGTGTTCCGCGGGCCAGAGCATGACCATGCGGCCCAGAAACCCGAAAAAATCGAAGTGTAAACTGAGGAAGAGCTTAGGACATGGCTGAACAGGAAAAAGAAGGCGTCATAACTAATCCGGACATGGCAACAGAACAGCCCCCTGCCGCGGAGACACCTGAGAAGGAAAAAAAAGAAGAAGAAAAGGTTGTCAAGAGAACCGCCGCTCTTACCGGCACGCTGGACAAGGGCGGATTCATCTGGGGCACGGGACGACGCAAAAGTGCTGTTGCAAGAGTACGCATCAAGGCCGGCGACGGCAAGCTTCTGATTAATAAACGCACGGTGGATGAATATTTCACGCAGCAACAGGACCGCAACGCCGTGCAGGCGCCGCTGAAGGCGTTGAATATGACCGAGGCTTTTGATGTGTTTGTCAACGTCGGCGGAGGCGGAACGACCGGCCAGGCAGGCGCCGTAAGACTGGGTATCGCAAGGGCGCTTCGCAATTATGACGAGAACCTGCTCGAGGAACTCCGCAACACCGGGTATCTGACACGCGACGGGCGAATGGTCGAACGAAAGAAGCCCGGCCAGAAAGGCGCAAGGAAAAAGTTCCAGTTCTCGAAACGTTAAGTGGATTTCATTGGATTTACCAAGCCGTCCGAAGCGTTTCGGACGGCTTTTTTTATTGGAAAATCGCAGCGTTATAGCCCTGTTTGGTAAAAACAGGAAACCGCCTTCGGCGGAGACTATTTTATTCTGGATTCCCGCTTTCGCGGGAATGACAAATAAATCTCACGCTTGGCTTAAATATTACGACTAATTTGAGTTGCAAAAATGTCGCGCCAATATCAATGGAATTCCGGGGGCGTCAAGGCCTGAAAAAGTAGTGACATTTTCGCATTTGAAGGTATTATGATGATTTGACCGGCGAGCGAGCCGTTTGGAAAGACAAGTGAAAGGGAGCAAAGATGATACGAGTTGCGATAATTGGCGCGAGCGGCTATACGGGTTTGGAGTCGATTGAGATACTGCTGCGGCATCCGGAGGCGCAGGTGTCCTACCTGACGGCGCTTCCGGAGGAGTGCGGTCATGTTGCCGACATCTTCGGCTCGCTGCGGGGCAGGCTCGATATGCATGTCGAGGTGCTGGATATGGGCAAATTAGCCGGCAAAGCCGACGTCGTGCTGTGCTGTCTGCCGCACAAGGTCTCGATGAGCTATGTGCCGAGACTGCTCGATACCGGCCTGAAAGTTATCGATTTCAGTGCCGACTACCGGCTCAAAGACGTCATCGTCTATGAGAACTTCTACCAGGAGCACACAGACAAGGAGAATCTCACGCACGCCGCTTTCGGGCTGCCGGAGTTGTTTCGCAAAGACATCAAAAATGCGCGGCTCGTCGCCAATCCCGGCTGCTATCCTACCGGGGCGACGCTTGCTATCGCACCGCTCCTGAAGAACGGCCTGATCGAGACCAGCGGGATTATCGTCAATTCCGTAACGGGCGTTTCAGGCGGCGGCAAGAACCCGTCGGTGATATTTCACTATCCGAATATGAATGAGAATTTCCTGCCCTACGCTATCGGCTCGCACAGGCACATGCCGGAGATGGAGCAGATAGCGTCGGCAGTTGCGCAGACAAAAGTAGAACTCCTGTTCCAGCCGCATGTCGGACCGTTCAATCGGGGCATTCTCTCGACGGTGTACTGCGATCCGAAGAAGGACCTGTCGCAGGATGAGCTAAATGAAATTTACAACACGTTCTATCATTCCGAGCCGTTTGTGCAGGTCTTAGACGGCCCGCCCGCGGTCAAGAACGTGGCAAAGAGCAATTACTGCCATGTCTATCCAACAACGGCAAAGGGAAAGATCATCTGCTTCTCGGCGATAGATAACCTGATCAAAGGAGCGTCGGGCCAGGCAATCCAGAACATGAATATAATATTCGACCTGGACGAAACCTTAGGTTTGAAGTGAATGTTGAATATCGAATCCATTGGGAGCGGATTCAATGGTTTGGGCTTATTTCGCAGTTTTTAAGGTGTACAGGTACGCTTCACCGAAAAGTCAGATGCCAATTACTTTATTTCACTACTGTCCGGTTGTTGAATTTTGATTTCCTTATAACTTTTTAGATTACAGTATGTTACACAATAAAACAACTACAAACGATTTCAATTTGCCTGTAGCATTTAGGCCATTTCCTCATAAAGGATTGGCTGATGAACTCTGGGCGAACCGTTTTTTCTCAAATCATGGACCTGCTCCCTCACTGGGATTTCCGCAAATGCGTCAAACGATATCATGGCGACCGAAAAATACAAAAATTCTCCTGCATGGACCAATTTCTTTGCATGGCATTCGCTCAATTGACTTACCGGGAGAGCTTGCGAGACATCGAAGTATGCCTGCGAGGCAACCAGTCGAAACTTTATCACATGGGCATTCGATCCCGAAGGGACTCGAACCCTCAACCTTCGGATCGACAGGCGTTTCTGCCGTCCCCCAAGTGCTTGTGGCGCAATAACTTACAAATCTAACTGTTTGCCGTATAACTCTTTACGAGCCCGATTTGTATCATACCACCTTATAGCCTCTCACTGAAATTGTCAAAAGTTATACGCAGAGTTATACGGTTTTATTTTTTAGCCTTCACTTCCGCCTTGATCTCGTCAATGCCCTTGATGATGTACTCAATTTTCGTCTCCATGCGCACGATCGCTTTGTCGGCTTCCGTCGCCTGGCTGGAGACAGTTCCCACCTGCTTCGACAGCGCATCGATATTCGTCCTGTTCGTACTGATCCTCGCATTCTGATTTGCCCACGCCACGCCCCAGCCGACCAGCACGCGGCTATCCCAAGCCCCGCCAGAATCAACTTCATTCGATTGCTCATAATCCGTCCTTAGATATCCCTGTATTCCACCAGAACCGTCTCCGTATCAATATCCTGATTCGCAATCAGCTTTGCGATCTCTGCCTCATCCTATGAACCGAAGCCTGTCAACCACATTGTGCTTCACCAAAAAGAATTTTTTTTATTCATCTCAAAAACCCCTGACATGCAGGCTAATATAGCATTTTTTGCCCTTGCAC
>JAGHBX010000529.1 GCA_021160785.1 Planctomycetota bacterium
ATACCGGGCTTGCCGGCAGCGGTTTTGTCCAGAGGGTCTTTCCATCCTTCAAGCTCACAGCGGCAAGTTGTGATTCTGTTGCGACAACGACGGCGTTTTTGCAGACGGCAGCGGCAAGGCTTTTTGGACAGTTGTACTGCCAGAGTGGTTTCACGCCGTCGATTTTGAATTTGCCCCAGGCGTCGCGGAGTTTCTTATTGCGGTCCTCTTTTACTCGCGGATAACAGATCAGTTTGGTGTTATTGACCCATGTTATGTCGAGATCGGCAGTGCCTGCAAGCAGCGTCTTGGTAACAACAGTCTGGTCGTAGACGGGGTATTCGGGGTGCGCATAATACGGCTTGCCGCAGGCGACGACGCCGTCGCCGATCTTGTAGAGCTCCCGGCCGCGAGGCGCAAACGAGCCGAGGACGTTATTGTTGACGGTGTTGCCGACTTTGGCGGGGTCGTTGAGGCATCGGCCCGTCTTGATGTCGTAGATTGCCGGCGACACGGCGTTTCCACCGGCCAGGGCGAGCCTGTCGCCCAGCAGGAGCATTTGGCCCTGTACGCTCACACCGCTTGCGGCCTCTTCGTTGAGGTGGCCCGACGTGTTGTTTTGCCATTTGATCTTTCCGCTTGCCGCATCCAGCGCGTACACGTGCGTGCCGTCATAGTTGACGATTCCGGCGGCGACGTATGCAACGCCGTCTTCGACGAGCACCCCGCTTGCCGCAGGCCAGGTTGACAGCAGCGTCCCGTACACGGGTATCTTGCGTTCCACCGGCGCCGCGCGGAATCGCCAGAGTTGGCTTCCGGCGCCCGCATCGAGGGCATATACCCATCCGTCGCCCGAGCCGACAAACGCTCTGCCGTCGGAGATGGTCGGCGGGACGCGAATGGCGCCGCCGGTATAGGCCTTCCAGCAGTCCTCGCCGGTATCCGCTCTGAGCGCACGGACGATGCCGTCGTCGCCGGCGGCGAAAACAAGACCGCCCGCGGCCGTCGGGGCGGTAAGGGTCAGATTATCTGACGGCGATGTCCGCCACAGGAGTTCCGTCTCATCCGGCACAAGCGCGGGGCTCGTTGCAGTACCTTCATTGTTCGCCCGGAATGTACGCCAGTCGGCGGCGGATGTATCGAGCGATACAGCCGGATTCGGGCCGGTTTCAAGGCGCTTACTCGACTCGGCTGAGATGGCGAAGTCGAAGTTCCCCGCCGGCGCAAGCGCGGTCAAACCGTAAAGCGTCAGGTTGCAGTCGCACACCGACGGCCACCAGTAGAGTATGCCGTTGGCGACGGTAACGCCGTCCTGGCACGGTGGCCGCATGGGCGAAACAAGGTTGAGTCGGTTGGTTGCGGTATCCAGTCGCACCGAGCCGCCGCTTGCACGGAAGAAAATGGCGTCGACCGCGGCGGTGGGTCTTGTGCAGGCGCGACGACCGACTGTGATCTCCTCAAGGACTTTGCCGGTCATCGGCTCGAACTTCATGCTCAAATGATCATTATCGATCTGGCCGCTGATTCCGTAAACTGCATCGTCGCGGAGTATGAGCTGGAAATTATTGTAGGGATGCTCCCACAGGATATTGCCGTCCTTTGCCGACACGGCCAACAGCTTGTTGACCTGCGGCCCGGCGAAGTACAGGGCCTTGTCGCTGCATTTGAGATAGGCTGTCGTTCGCCAGTTGGTGCGCCAGTCCTGACGATTGGAATAGTCGCCCATCGCCTTGAAGATCGCCCCGTCCGTCGACGGACTCTTGCGCCAGAGAACCTTGCCGTTTGTCGCGTCGAGACAGGTCAGATACGCACCGAAGCGGAACAGAAAGATCCTGTCGTTGTTCATGCACACCGCCCTGGTGTCTGCCGGCTCGTCTTGGCGATAATGCCAGAGGACCTTTTGCGTTTTGGGATCCATTGCAAGGATCGTCCTGCCGTATCCCCACGGGTTTTCCGGCTGGTTGAAGCCCGGCGACAGCGGGTTCCAGGGCCAGCCGTGTTGTGTGCGCTTTGCGGTAAGGACAGGGTCGGTCTTTTCCGGCTTCCCGACGACGGCATAAAGGACACCGTTCTTTAGCCCCATCCATTTCCAGAATGTCCCGCCGGTAATATCGACAGGCGCGGTGATTTCATATTTGAGATTGCCGGTGGCGGCATCGAGAACCTTGCACGACTTATCATCGCCGACATATACGACATCGCCCGTTGCGATGATGGTGTTGCGATGGATCATGTATGTTTCCGAAAGCTTGTGCTTCCAGAGGACGATTCCGTTGTAGCCGTTGAATGCGACAAGGGTGTTCAGCAGCGGTTCCTCCCGCACTTTGAATGCGATATGCCCGAAAGCCTTGAAGATACGACCGGCCGAGGCGACGGCGATCTGCGGCAGGGGGCCGTAGCGGGGATCGGCAAGAAACTGAGTCAGATACGGCGCCTTGATGACCTGGTCTTTGGACTGTGGATTGTTGTCCGGACCGTGATAGGGATGGCTCCAGTCGTCGATGCCGTCGGGGATGGGCTTGATGATCTTCCGGCCGCGGCTGTAAGCAACGCCTCCCGGCCGAAGGATGCGAAGTATCTCATCTTCAGCGACATCGGCGCCCCGACGTGTAACGACGACATCGGCCATGTTGTCGGCAAGGTGGATCCGGTCAGGAGAACCCTTCTCGATGAATATACGCTTGCCGTAGAACCCGGCCCGGTCGGCTGCCTCGCAGGCGGCCCGAACGGCTTCCGCATCGGGCAGTTGAACATAGACCAGCAGTTCGGTCCCCTCCGCAAGCTGCAATGCCAGGCGGCAGCCTGCATCGCCGCTAATAACACAAATACCCCGGTCAATACCGACTCTCTCGGCAATCGATCGGCGATTTGCCTGGGGGGCGGCTGCCGCACTTTGTGCTGCCAAAACGACGACGATTGAACAGGCAACGATTGTGTGCAGGATTTTACGGAACGATTTGTTTGTGTACATAGCTACTCTCCGTTGGCCCCCCTCTGTTAACTCTATGTCAATTTGCGTTCTATTTTACCATCACGCCGACATATTTCAAGCCCAAATACGGCTGGCCAGCAATTCCGCAGCTATGTGTTGGTGGTTGTGTTTTTTTTGTGTTACTGGTTTGTATCCTTGGATTTATGGTGATTTTACGGCTCAGAGGTAGCCTGTGGCACTTTCGCAGGGGTAATTTGAGGCTGTTTTGCTGACTCAGGGCGCAAGGATAGCATG
>JAGHBX010000016.1 GCA_021160785.1 Planctomycetota bacterium
AAATAAGCCGACCCGTCCGACTCGACGGGCGCCGTGCCTAATATGCGCGGCAGTGTAAACGTTCCGCCCAGGCTTGTCGGCTCCATTGTTCCGGAATGGTTGATGGGCTTAGCCAGCGTCTCCATGATCAGCAGCTTCTTTATGTCGCCTCGCTTGACACCCGCCATGTTGCGTCCCTGGTATACGTCGGCCAGGATCACTTTGCCCGTCGGGCTGTTCATTACGACACGTGACGGAATAACCCGCCGGCGCCGATGCGAGCCAACGGGTCTTGGTTCGTGAATCCAGTACCCCTTTTCTTTGGCCGGCAGTTCGTACAGCAAAGCCATCCGGCCCCTGGCGTCCATCACAAACAGGCGATTTTCCTGAGCCGCCAGAAAACAATCATCGGACAGCGGATAAGGGTCTCTGAAATTGTCTTGCCTGGTTACGTACTGCACCGAACCTTCCTCGTCCGGTCCCATCTTCGGGCTGACAATCGTTACCCTGCCGGCATGTTCCTTCCGCCCGTGGCCCGGCGAAAAACCGCAGACCACCTTGTCTGTGCCGGGTATGGGCTTTGCGTCTATCATCACCGTATCGGGGTGCAGATTGCCGTAGTAGACCATCTGCCCCGTGCCGTCGGGATTGAACGTCCAAAGATGGTGATACTTAACCCTGCTGCGATCGACATATTCCCAGCGTGTGTACAGCACCCGCCCGTCCGGCATCGGCCAGGGCGTATTGTCCTGCTCGACATTGCTGGAAAGAATCTGGATGTTCGAGCCGTCTGCGTTGCAGCGATGAAGAACCGCCACCTGTACATGCCAGCACTGGACCCAGCGCTTGCACCGCGACGAGCCGAACATTATCCCCCCGTCTGGAAGATAGACCGGCTCGATATCGTCGAATTCGCCGTCGGTTATCTGCCGCAATCCCGTCCCGTCGATGTTGATTTCATAGAGGTGGAAGTAAATCGAATCGCTCCTGCGATACGAAAAAACCAGTTTGCCGCCGTCATAGTGCATGTACGGATCGCGCACCGAGCCGTCGCCGGCATCGAGTATTGTCGAGACCTTGCCCGTTTTGATATTGATCTTGCGAAGTCCGCCCCCGCCTTTGCCGTACATCATCCGCCTGGGGTCGCTGGCCCAATATCCGAAGTTGGCGTACCAGTGCCCGTCGCTGCCAAACGAACGAACGGCGAATACGACCTCGTCGACTTTTCCCAAAGGTCCGTCAAGAAACGAATCAATCGTCTTCGACATACACAGGCCCGTGCCAAAAAATATGCAAAGCAATACGGCTGCAATACATACCCTCTTCCCTGCCGACTCAAACATTAATCCTCTCTTTCTTCCCCCGCCCGGGAGTCCGATACCTCACAAACCGCTCGCGATCCGCTTCGAATTGTTGTCGGTGTTCGAGGTCTCGTGGGCCATTTCGTGTGAGCTATCCACCAGGTTCTTTGCCTTCGGGAATGTGAAGGACTTTTCCTGCCTGCAGAGGGCATAGCCGAAGTCCAGCATGGTCCTATTGCCTACCGGTTCTATCGCCACCGGCGGTATGAAGAAGTTGGCTACAGCGCCCTTGAAACGAGCCCACAGGCCTTCTTTTTTCGTAGCCTTGGTGATCGAGGCGACAACCACACCCATTTTCGCGCCCTCGTCGCTTCGTTTGAACACGAGGGTGTTTACTCGAACGACCATCTCATTGCATCTGCCGGCATAATCGAACTTGCCGTTGGTGCGTTTGACATCATACAGCCCGATACGGACCGGGCTCTTGCAGCCTCGCTTGTTGAAGTGAACCTTGACATCATCCACTACTTCTTCACCATTGACGATATTGCCCGAAACCTCAATGCTGCCGTAACCTTCCCCTTCCACCACAATATAATCCAACATACTCTTGAGAGTCTTGCCCTTCTGCATCTTCGAGTACTTGTCGATCATTGACGGCGGCAAATACCTGTTCCTGTGGTAGCCTTTGCCCCTCATCTCAAATTCGCACTTCACAAAGAAATCGTCATCGGTAAGTTTTTTTCTAAAAGAGATCAGACGGGCCGTCTGCGTATTGGCGCTGCTTGTTTGACACTCGAGGAGGGTAGGCGATACTATGGGCACAAAATACATGAAATCCGCGGCGGAATTGGCCCTGCCCTTGCCGCTTCCGTAGTCTAATACAATCGTAGGGCCTTCCTCATTGAGTGAATCCGCCTGCGCGGTCGCGGTGGTCCCAAAAAACGGAGTCATCGTAAACAAGATAACCGCAATGCCAATAGAGAGCTTTTTCACTTTTCGACCTGTTTCCTGCAGTATTACCGGTTCAACCGGAGGTTTCCAAATTTAACGCTCCTGCGCCGCCTGGATACGGTATGATATCAGACCTGCCTTTGAATTGCAACAATCAACCCTACCGGCCCCAAAGACGCCTCCCAGCCGCGCCAACGACTATCACCGGCGGCGGCATATCTATTGCTGCATCGGCTGTAAAGCGATAGTGGCTTTAATAAGATAGCTGCACACACAGCGATTGGATGCCTCCGGCACGAGAAGCAGGCCGCCGGCGGGGATTGTATTGATCCAGCAGCCCGGCCGAATACCGCCGTAGTTTGCCGTTGCGTTACTCGACAGAAGGTCCCGGTAGCCCAAAGTTGCGGACCTGAAAGCCAATAAATTGGTCGAACCGGCGAGAATGCCGCAGCCATAAGAACGCTCAAAAACAAAATCCTTCTTCGCCCCGGTCAGCAGGTCCCACGCGCCGGGCTGGGCGTATATTGTCGAATCGTTCAGGATTGGACGAGAGGAGTATTTTGCTTCCACGTCCCAAAGCCGCTTGCCGTCCGAGGCGCCAAACGCCGCCATTTTGCCGCCAATCTCCGAGGCCAGTTTGAAACGCGTATCCTGATAGGACATCAACAGTATGTCATGTTTTTCGCTGACCTGCAGCATTGTGCCGTAGATGTTGTCGGAGGATTTCCATGCAATTTCACCGTTGGTCATGTCCAGCCCGATAAGTAACGCCGGCGGCGGAGGGGGCGCATTGGGATCCGTTTCTTTATTTGATCTGAAACGATCCTTCAGAGCCAACGGACCGTCGATGAAGTAGATTTTGTCGGCGCCAATGGCGATGCTGTTATTTCGAATGGAATGTTTCGGTTTGTAACTCCACTTAAGCTTACCGGTCCTTGCGTCCATTGCGAATAGCAATACAGATTGGGTAAACTGCGTTTGCATGTCGCTTCGCCCATAGCGATACGCAACGATATGGGAGGTATCCGCCAGGCTGCCGAACAGGATTCCTTTCGTACAGGCCAGATAGCTCCAGACGCTCTTGGCGCCGTCCGGATGCGCGGGGGCATCGAATTCATTCTGAAGGTTGCCCGCAGCGGAATCGATCCGAAGGCACTTGCTTTCTGTGCATACGTAGAGGCTTTCATCGGCCACGCAGAAGTTGCTTCCCGTTCCGGCTGCGCCCATGAGATGTTCCTGGTCATACGCTTTGAGGATGTCTTTGAGGGGGTACTCCCAGAGGACATGCCCATTGTATGCATCTAAAGCGCGCAGTCCGTGCAGACCTTCCACAAACAGGCGGCCGTTGCGGCAAAGCGGCGCGGGACCTCGACCGTGGCGAGACGGCATTGTAAAATCATTGTCGGCAAACCACAGCATTCCTAAGGGCGCTGTCACCAGGCCGTCGGTGGAACAGCCTGTATTGGCGGGATCGCAATACTGGTGCGTCCAGTTGCCGGCGCCCTTGAGCGGTCCTCGTGTGGTCGTCTGCATCCGACCGCCCTTGCCGAGGCATGCAACTCCGCCGTACGGGCGAAGAACACGATTCATTTCACGCACAAGCGATTTGTCGATGCCGTTTCCAACCGAATTGCCGGACACAATCAGGTTGGCAAAGTAATTGGGCAGCCCCGTACTACGCAAATCCCGCTGCAAAACGGTCACACGCGTTCCATAGAGCCCGGCCTCATCAAGAAGTCTTCGGGCCTTGCCAAGATCGGCGGGATTTGCTGCAACGGCATAGATGTTCAAATTCGTCCGTTTGGCTAATTCGTAAGAAAGACTGCCGTCGCCGCAGTCAAGGTCAAGGCAGTAGCCTTCTGTGATCCCGGTCCTTTTGATAATCTCCTCGGCAGCCGCTTGATACAGCCGGCTGCTTCCGCCGGGAGTTCGTCTTGTTCGCGGACCGACCTTTATCGGCTGCTTCACACGCTTTGCCCCAAAACAGTAGATCGTGCCCCGGTCCGTGCTGACAAAGAGACGCCCATCGGCGGCGGCTAATCCCAACGGCGCGCCGTCTACATCCGCGGTCATTACGACGGATCTGGTTTGCACGTCGGCGGTTATGATCTTGTGGTTTTTGGCGCCTGCAATTACCGTTTGCCCCGCGCCGATGAGCGAGACGCCCATCGGTTCCGGACACGGGATCGACCATCCGGGCGATTTCAAAACGGCGACAGTTGACTTGCCGTCGGCTGTCGGCTTCTGTTGGGTGGGTTCGGTACGGTCGATGGCTTTTATTTGATTGCCCTGTGCAAAAACAATGTGGTCGGGGAAAACAGCCGTTGATATACCCGATACGCCCTTGACTAATAACTGCCCGTCTTTGAGGCGAAACAGTTCAGTCCTGTTCACCATCAGGTCGTCTGCAATGGTGATGAACGCACCCGGTCGTGTTTGGCCGTATCTTTGAAGATGAAAATAACGGAATTTTCCGTCCTGCCTGTTAAAGGCCGCGGGAACGGCGCGGCCCGTCGGAACAAGCAGTGTATCTCCGGCGGCGGCCATATAGCCCTGCACGGATACGCCGCTGGCGGCTCGAGCGGTGTTATGCGGCTGATTCATCACGATACCGCCTGAAGAGTCGTTTAGCCAGAGCACCTTGCCGGTTTCAGGATCGAGTGCGTACAGGTATATGCCTTCCGAAGGCCAAATCCCGGCACAGAAATAAACCGTGCCGTCCATGATCGTTGCGGCGCCCCTGGCGGGCCACCGGGAAATCATGCGTCCGTTTCCCAATACCATGTCATCGGCCGGTCCACCGCGCTTTCGCCAGATGAGCTTTCCCGTCCTGGCGTCAAGGCAGTACAAATACCCGTCATCACTCGATACAAACAATCGACCCCGCCAAAAAGCAGGTGTAAAACGGACAGGGCCGTCGGCAAAGAACGTCCAGACTTCACCGCCCGTCTGTGCATCCAGTGCGTACACTTTGTCGTCGGCGGAACCGGCAAAGAAAACCATCCCGTCAGCGGCAACGGCATGATAAGCGTAATCGAAAGTCATGCGGGTGTCTTCACCCCGCCACGCAGGCCGGGGCGAATGGGCCGGGCTGTATACCCACTGCAACGAAAGATCGGCCGGCAGGGATTCTGAAGTATAGCCGCTTCGCGACGCGTCGGCGCGAAACTGGGACCAATCGCCCGCCGCAGCACTCTGCAGACCAACAATCAAGAATGTCAGGCTGAGAATAATATGTTTCACTATAACCTCCAACAGAGATTTTGCATTCATGTATGTTAGCCTGACGTGGATCGTCAGTTACGGCCCTATGCGCACATGCAGATGCCCAACGGCGGTGTGGCCGTGCTCGTTGCTGCGTTTCACGGTAACGATATAGTCGCCCGCCTTGCGATATCGATGTCGCGCAACGGCGTAGCCCTGTGGATCGTGCACATTGGCGTTGCCGTCGGACCGGACGCTTACCGGGGCGCTTCCGTCGCCGAAATCCCATACTTCGCCGCCATGCTGCGTCCGAAACGACCGCACCTTGAATGTTACCTCATCGCCCGCCCGCAGGCCGAACGTGGGATAATAGTTGGCATTGATCGTGGGCGGCAGTCGATTGGGATTGTCCCGGTCGATCACCTGCACCACCGCAAAATCATACGCGACATTCCCCGCCGAATCG
This sequence comes from Planctomycetota bacterium, assembly GCA_021160785.1. Taxonomy (GTDB): domain Bacteria; phylum Planctomycetota; class Phycisphaerae; order Sedimentisphaerales; family Anaerohalosphaeraceae; genus B28-G16. Next base: position 5,905 of record JAGHBX010000016.1, read on the forward strand.
GTAACCTTGAGAATTTCGCTGTACTCGCCGGGGCGGTCGTATACCCGTTTGATCCTGCCGCCTTTTGCCTTCGTTCCGTCGCAGAATGTCCACTCGTAACTTTTTATCCCGCCCGTTTTGCTCCAGCTCTTCGATCCGTCCACCTGGAGTTCTTCGCCGGTATAGACCAGATGATGAGGCCGGGCGCAGGCGATAATATCCGGTGCAAACTGTTGTTGGTATGCCTGCCGGATAAACGCATAGCCGTTCTGCGTCCCCCACATCCCCGAAGGCTGACGGCTATTGATATCGAAATGCAGATGCGACCACCCGCCGCTGCCGCCCTCCTTGCCCAGCAGTCCGATTCGCTGGCCCATCTTCACCCGCTCACCAGGATATACCGGCGTAGCGATCATCTGCATATGACTGTACCGGTAGAACCAGCCCCTGGCATCCAG
>JAGHBX010000623.1 GCA_021160785.1 Planctomycetota bacterium
ACAAAACAATCGCAAGCAAGGGGCGCACAGAGGCTTGAGCCGCAGGAGAACTACTCAGGCTTGTGGTAACGGTATTGAAATCGAACATGGTTTTGGGATACAATAACGTGCCCAGCGCGCGAGAGCATTGTTTATTAGGTCGTATTGGCAATGTCGGGCAGATACAATACTTTCTATAGAAGGAACGATTAAATGAAAAGACGCGAGTTTCTAAAGGCCGCCGCAATGAGCGCCCTGGCTTGTACAAGCGGGATTTCGTTCGGCGCCAAGCCGTCGAAGAAGCCGAATTTCATGTTCATTATCGCCGATGATTGTACTTTTCGGGACATTGGCTGCTATGGCGGCCAGGCGCACACGCCGAATATAGACAAATTCGCCGCAGAAGCAATGCTCTTTACCGACTGTTTCCAGGCTGCGCCGATGTGCTCGCCGACGCGGCACAATATCTACACGGGCATCTATCCGGTCAAGAGCGGCGCCTACCCAAACCACACGCACGTCAAGCCCGGCGTCAAGAGCATCGTGCACTACCTCAAGCCCTTAGGCTATCGCGTCGCTTTGAACGGCAAGCGGCATATCGGCCCAGCCGAAGCGTTTCCTTTCGAGTACGGCGGCAAGAAAAATAATCCGGACATGGCGTTTGCCGACAAGTTCATCGGCGAGTGTGTCGAAAGCGATACGCCTTTCTGTATCTTCCAGTGCTCGAATGAACCCCATTCGCCCTGGAACAAGGGCGATGCCTCGCGTTACGATGCGGCGAAGTTGAAACTGCCGCCCTACTTTGTCGATACGGAGGTTACCCGCGAGAATATGACCCGGTACCTGGCCGAAATTACCTACTACGACGGCCAGGTCGGAGAATCGTTGGCGTTGCTGGATAAATACAAGGTTGCCGACAATACCTTGGTGATCGTGGTCAGCGAGCAGGGATCGAGTTTTCCATTTGGCAAATGGACCTGCTACGACACGGGCTTGCAGTCGGCCTTCATCGCCCGCTGGCCGGGCAAAATTAAGCCCCAAACCGTCAGCAACGCGTTAATCGAGTACGTCGATGTGACGCCAACTTACATAGAAGCAGCCGGCGGCGCGCCGGCGGCGGAACTTGACGGCAAGAGCCTCCTGCCGGTATTGCTTGGCAAAAAGAAAGAGCACAAGGAATATGTCTTCGGCGAGATGACAACGCGCGGGATTATAAACGGCTCGGAGCATTTCGGAATTCGCTCCATTCGTTCCCGCAGGTTCAAATATATCTGGAACTTCACGCCGGAAATTAAATTTCGGAATGCCTGCGTCAACTCGTCTGTATTCAAGTCATGGCAGGCAAAGGCCGCAAACAATGCCGATGCCGCCGAGAAGGTCCGCCGCTACCAGGAAAGGCCCGGCGAAGAACTCTACGATGTAACGAAAGACCCGTATGAGTGGAACAACCTGGCGGACGATCCCGGGTATGCCGAAGTCAAAGCCCAATTGAAGAAACGGCTTGTCCAGTGGATGGAGGCGATGGGCGACAAGGACCGGCAAACCGAACTCGAGGCGAAAGACCACCAGGGTGCAAGCCGTAACAAAAAGCCTAAGCCTGCAGGCAACAAAGAAGCAAAGAAGCCCGGCGGCGGAAAGGCTCGCAAGAAAGCTAAAAAATTTCCTTGAGGATACTGGCCCCGGCTGCTTTGGGTAATTGCCGGTGGGCTAAGAGCCCACCAGTTATTTAATTTCGCTTGAGAAGTAGGCGGTTTTGAATTCGGCTAACAGGCCGCGGAGTTTTTCGACGTGGGCGAGGTCGGTTGTTTGTTTGGCCTTCATGCAGTTGACGAGCATCTCGTGGAGAAGGGTAAGTTTGCGGATATAGACCTTGTACGCGGCGCCTGTGTCCTTGGCCACGGGTTTCAGTCGCTGGGCCATGAAATAATACGTAATGATATGACTGGTGTCGTCGGCGTGTTTTTCCTTGTTCTGCACCCAGCGGACAATCTGGTTTAGACTGGGCTTCTTCTGTGCGGACAACTCGTTGATCTGGTCCATGGATTTTTCGATGGTCGTGATGTTCTCGGCGATCATATCGAATCGCGCGTTGTCGTCGTAGATGCCGCACGGTATCTGGCAGTGTGAGTAGAGGACAGTCGCCGATACGGCTAATACAGCAAGACAGGCGGCGACGATCAGTTTGTTTTGTGTGGTGTTCTTCATCTTCGTTTCCTTTCCAAAAGGGATTTCAATATTGTTCGAGGTGGCAGAACTCGGCGTTTTCGAGCCAGGTGGCGGGCCTCGAGACGAAATCGATGATGTTCTCTAACAGGAAGTAGTGCTTTTTTTCTTCATGGGCAAGGCGCGTCAGGAGTTGCTTTTGGGCGCCTTGGGGTACAACGGCCGCCTTTTCGGTATAAAAATCAATGCTCTTTTGCTCGATAGCCTGTGCCTCCAGGTAGAGATTGACCTGTGCTTCGTCGAGATGGAGAGCCCGGCCGGTATCTTTCATTTCGGCAAAGACGTTTTTCGCATGGTCGAGGAGGTCGGTTTCGGGGACCTCGGCCGAGCCCTGCTCGATATCGGCAAGTACCCGGTAATGTCCGGCTTCCTCGTCGGCAAGCATGGTCAGGATGCTCCTTATGCCGGTATTTTCGACATTGGCGGCGAGGTCGCGATAGAATTCTTCACCGTCCTTTTCCATCTGCATGGCATACTGTAAAATATTCATTTTCAACTCCCTTCATAAGCGGTTTGTTGTCACAAAGCACAACGGGCAGCCCCATGCCTTTTGAGTCGTCTTTTTGCCCGGAGGACAACAGTTCCATTGCCGAGACGGCTCAATTCTGGTCTCAGGGCGCCCGTCGCCAGGCTGCCGGACCGATATAATACCATACATACGGTGAGTCAGATGATTTTGCTCGGTGTTTTCGGCCCCAATAGCGGCAAAAAACCAAAATTGACAGGCAGCGGATTTGCCGGTAAAAGCCACTTATTACCGCCACGCGGAATTCAGTTCATAGACTTCGAGAGCCTGGACTTTTGTCTTGCCGCCCTTTGTGAACAACTCGATTGACTTGTTGTCTTCGGGCAGGATGCTGCCTATGGGCATATAGACGCGGCCGTCATCGGCGAATATCTCGATGCTGTTGCGGTCGACGAGCAGTTCGAGTTTGATCCTGCCGTCTTTGAGTTTGAGTTTTGCCTTCTTGCCCTTGCAGGACAGCGTATTTTTGGCGACATTGTACGTGATCGGCAGACCTCTTACCGTAAGGCCGAATTCCTCTGCATCGGCAGGACTGAATTGGGCGGTGATATGAAACAGTTCGCCTCTGAGATCGTCAAGCGTTTTTTCGCCGTCAAGCAGAACTGTTCCGATCGAGAGCTTGCGGCTGTGCAGGGTCTCGATCTCCTTGATGGGTTCTGCGAACATCCGTATGCCCTCTTCGGTCGTATGCAGTGTCAGTTCGACGGGAAAGAGCATGCACTGGTTAAACGGCATGCCGGGCGTGGCGATGCGGCCCCATGCGATCTGGATGCGTCGGCCGTCGGATTCGGGGATGTTGCTGAATGTCTGGGATGCGTAGAAACAATTTCCGGAGTGGAAGCCGATTGCTTCGCCGTCCGGCTTGAACTCTTTGCCGTCGAAGTCGCCCACAAAGTAACTTCCGCTTGCACCGTAAAATACCCATCGCTTGTTGTTCTTGTCGCCGTCGACGGGCAACTCGAAGAGTTCCGGGCATTCATGGAAGCATTTGAGCTTACTCTGCAATTTCCAGCTCTTGAGATCTTTCGACGTGAAGAACGCCATCTCGCTGCCATCCAGATAAAGGGCCATGACCCACTGGTTTGTCGGTTTGTGCCATATAACCTTCGGATCGCGATTGCCGCCGTTGATATGCTCTATCACCGGATTGCCTTCGTAGGTCGTCCATGTTCTTCCGCGGTCGTTGCTGTAGGCGATTGACTGTGTGAAACGCCTGCCCCTGGACCAGGCGTTTGTCCCCGCCGCCGACGTATAAATGCAGACGATCACTTTCTCGTCGCCGGTCTGGAAGCCTGCGGTATTCTTCTCGTCTATTACCGCCGATCCGGAGAAAATCGTTCCGAGGTGGTCCGGATGAATGGCGTCGTCTAATTCTTTCCAGTGTACGATGTCGGTGCTGACGGCATGCCCCCAGGTCATATTGCCCCATGCCCATCCGTATGGATTATGCTGATAGAACAGATGATACTCGCCGTCATAATACACCATGCCGTTGGAGTCGTTGTTCCAGCCGCGGCGCGACGAAAAATGAAACTGCTGGCGATTCTTCTCCTTGTAGAAGGTCTTTGCTTCTTTGATCGAATTATGCTGGTAAATCTTCTCAAGGCCGTTCGATTTGCTCCGGGAGGCATTGAGCTTCAGCGTTGCCGTTTTACCCTTGAACTCACCGACATTCAGGAACACCCAGTAATCCGGCTCGCCGTCGGCTAATTCGATTACAAACTGCCGCACGATCTTGCCGTCGATTAATATATCCATCGTGCGCTTTGCCGCCCCGTGCTTGACCGGCATGTTCAGATACTTTTTCGCAAAGACCATCTCCCGGCTCTCCGGAACCTTCTCAACGGCGATCTTTTTGTCGCCCTGAACGATCTGGTCGACATTGATATGTCCCCAGCCGCCTGTGGCCTGATCGACGATCTGAATACGAACG
>JAGHBX010000401.1 GCA_021160785.1 Planctomycetota bacterium
ACGCTTTCAATGTTAACGATAAGCAGCCTGTCTTTTGCGCCGTCGCTTATGTATGTATCAAGCTGGGATTCGATCTTGACGCCTTCAAGTATTTGTTCCAGCTTGTGTCCTTTTAGAGGACGTAGCTTAACCGCACCGTGCAGAACCTGTGTCTGGCGGGCTGTTTCGACATACGGGGCAATAATGCCCGCTGCGCCGCCATCGAGCACCATCGTGGCCGAGTAGGGATCGGGTGAAGGAATCCGCACCAGCGGGGGTAAACCAATCGCAGCATAAGTCTGGCACATCCAGCTAAGTTGTGCACGATCAATGGCGATATGTTCAGTGTCAATGAAAACAAAATCCAGCCCACAGCCGCGCACCGAATCGGGCCAGCGCGGCGACGGCGAGACGATAAGGGTGCCTAAGACGGTTTGTCCGGAAAGCAGGTTTTGGCGCAAGGTCGATGGATTCATGGCGTCAGCTTTAATTTGCCGAAACTAATATGCGTGCGGGATCGGTCGGCAGTTCCGCTGTCCCACACAGCCCGGAAATCTCCCGGTTTTACTTCGACGAGTGTCGGATAAGAATTCTTGATGCCGGCATCGAAAAATGTTTTTTGTTCGCTCCATTTCTTGCCCGGCGGTTTGATTTTATATCGCAGAGACGTTCGGCCGCCATTGGGGAAGCCCGGCCATGATTTATCCCGCTGTTGAGGTCCGTCGCTATACACATAGATATACGTACCGTTTGACGCCCGGCCGAAGAAGGCCTTCGACTTGGCGTTGTGCAGATCCGGCTCCTCTTTAGCAACGCTCCAGGTACGTCCGCCATCCGTGCTTACGCTCGACCAGGCGCGAGGAGGACTTGTGGTTAGACCGGTATTGTCATAATCGGCCGTACGCATGACGATTTTGATCTCGCCAGGTTCATCGCCCGGAGCCATATTGCCTTCATGCAGGAACACACGGGGCTTTGTCGGCTGGGGAATGTAGGCCTCCAGCTTCCATTCGAGCAGGCTTGTGCTGCTGAGAATGAAATGATCACGTGAACCGCGCGGGTCCCCCTGCAGCGTATTGCGGTGCGCCGGCAAGAGGTAGCGTTTCTGGCCGCGGATTTCCGTTTCCATAATCCCGGCATTGGTGATGAGCGGCCCGGTATAGTGCATAGCCATCTCCACCGGCGTCCAGGAACGCCCGCCGTCAGCGGTGAAAGCTCCGCAAAGCTGCGATTCCTCGCTGTTAATCTGCTGGATCGGGCACCGCATAGCAAAACACCAGATCACCTCCTGCCCCGGGGCGCGGTGGAGTACCGGATTGGCATAGGCGAACTGGATTGCGCCCTGCCTTTGACGATGATCGAATACGCAGATCGGTTCATCCCAGGTATCGCCGTCATCAGTTGACAGGCTAACGAGGATGTCGCCCATATCCTTTTTCCCGTTGGCCATTGCGGCGAAAGCGACGATCAGGTGCTTCTTTTTCTGGCCCTGTATGATGTACGGTTGCCAAATCCGCCAGGAACCGGGGTGCTGATCGACATGGCGAATGACTCGAACGTCGGAGACATCGCCTTTGTGTTTAATTTCAGCGGCACAACCCATTTGAGCAAAGCACAGCAAGACGCAACTGACAACGCTAATGATGATTTCCAAATTATTCTTTCGCATTTTCTCCGATCTTTCAGTAACTAATTTCGATATTCGGAAAGGCCAGGAAAACAATTATAGCCTTTCCGGTGAAAATTTTAAACCAAGATGTTTCACTTAACATCATAATCGATACTTCTCCAAGCAATACAGTCAATAATACCAAAATCAGGACCTCGATTTCAAGAGGTTTGGGCTAAAGAGATCGGGGGATACAATTTTGTTCTGCAATATGGTATAATGACGCTTTACCGTTTATAGAAAAAAAGTTAACAACCAAGGTTATAAGCAGTAGAATTACGAAGAAAAGGTACTTATGAGAGCAAAAACACATATAACACGTCGTGATTTTTTGAGAAATACTTTAATTGGCACAGCCGGCTTGTCTGCATCCGTTTCCAGTCTGCAGATGATTCAGGCAAAAGATATAGCTTCCTCGGTTGATCCTCTCCGGAAACCCAATATCCTCCTGATTACCTCCGAGGATAACGGGCCGCACCTGAGCTGTTACGGTGATCCCTATGTCAAGACACCATGCCTGGATAAAGTTGGCGCCGAGGGCATTCGTTTTACCAACGCTTATGTCACCCAGGCCGGCTGCAGCCCTTCGCGGGCCAGTATTTTTACCGGCGTTCATCCGCATCAAAACGGACAAATTGGTTTGGCGACACATTACCTGCGGATGTACCGTAAGGATACTCCCAACATCTTCCGTTCGTTCAAGTCCGCCGGGTACCACACGGGCGTCATCGGAAAGATACACGTCAACCCCGAATCGGCTTTTCCGCTGGACTATCACGAAAAGCTGGGCGGATTTAGCGGTCGTGATATCAAAAAGGAAGCCCAGGAAGCCGAGACTTTCATCAAACAGGCAAACAAACCATTTATGCTGATGGTAAACTATAAAGACGCCCACTCGCCTTTCATTAAACAATACAACGGTCTTCCTGCGCGTCCGCTGGAACCGGAAGCGGTTGAACCTTTGCCCCAAATTGGTCTGGATTCGCCTCTCCTGAGAGAAGATACGGCCAATTATTACAACTGCATGATGCGGCTGGATAAGGGAATCGGGATGCTGATGGATACGCTGGACAGATGTGGTAAACGTGAAAATACCTTGGTCGTTTACCTGGGGGATCACGGCGCCGACTTCACGCGAGGCAAAAGGACCTGCTATGAAGGCGGCCTTAAGATTCCTCTGATTATCCGCTGGCCGGCGCAGGTTAAACCGGGGCAGGTCAGGGATGAATTGGTTTCGACGATTGATTTTTTTCCGACTTTTCTGGCTGCCGCGGGCATCCGACCGCCCGTTGAACTGCCGGGACGGCCGCTGCAGCCATTATTCAACGGCTCTCCGAAAGAATGGCGGCAGTATCTTTTTGCCGAATACCATCTTCACTCCGGTCATAATTTTTATCCCCAGCGATGTGTGCGGGACAGCCGCTATAAGCTAATCCTGAACCTGCTGGCCGGGGAGGTAAATCCCGGTTATGAGTTTACAATGGGCAAGTTGTCGCCGCCGGATATCGAAAAAGCGATGAATAAGGCTCCCGCAAACATCCGACGTGCTTATGAGATTAATCGTGTGTCCCCGAAGTACGAGTTATATGATCTGAAAAACGATCCTCATGAATTCAATAACCTGGCGGATCGGCGGGAGCACAAGGAAGTGCTGGCAAGATTGAAAGAAGTGCTGCAGCAGTGGCGAGTCAAAACGCGTGACCCACTTCTGAATTCAAAGAATCTGAAGCGTTTGAAAGACGAGGTGTACAGCCGCTGGAAAAGCGACGACTTTCAAAGCTATAAAAAACGGGACGGTTGGGAATACCCGGATTATTTCTTTGAATAGACAAGGTATAATGGAAGGCCAAAGGCTATGGTTACAGGAACTGACAGAAGAGATTTTCTAAAATCGGCTGGACTGTTGGCCGGGACATTTTTTTCCGGGCCGAAATTTTTGTTTGCCAACCGGACAGGTAATTCCGGCAGGAAAAAGAACGTTCTGTTTCTGCTGGTGGACGATTTAAGGCCCACTATGGGAGCCTGGGGCGACAAGGTGGCAATTACACCGAATCTCGACAAAATGTCAGGTCAATCCCGAAATTTCAAACGGGCATATATTCAACAGGCGGTTTGCGGGCCCTCTCGTTCTTCGATGCTGACAGGGATGCTGCCCGATCATACCCGTGTTTGGCATAACCGCAATTTGTTCCGAGACCATATCCCTAACGCTGTAACGCTTCCGCAGCATTTTATGAAACACGGCTATTTTGCCCAGGGTATGGGGAAGGTGTTCAGCGGCAACCCGAGGCGAGAAGAACAGGAGCCGGCGTCCTGGTCCGTGGAACCAATGTTGAAGGGAGTTGGAGAGGGTTGGGATAATTACGCACTGTCTGAAAATGCCAACCCTAAGGGTGGAAAAGGCACAGCAACCGAA
>JAGHBX010000042.1 GCA_021160785.1 Planctomycetota bacterium
CATGAATCGCCGTACTGATTCTCGGCCTTGCATCGCGGGCAGGCGCCGCGGACATAGCGGTCCGGCAGCCACATATCGCACTGCTCGCAGTAAGCCTGCTCGACCGGACGCTTATCGATAGAACCGTTTTCCAACGCCTTGGCGTAGAGCAGTTCACTGAAGAGGCGGTTTTCTTCGGAATGCGTGGAATAGTAATTATCGAAGTCTACGAAAAAACCGTCGAAGTCGCGGACATGCTCGCCGTGCACCCGCCGGATGAGTTCTTCCGGCTCGACGCCCTCTTCTCTGGCGCGAATCATGACCGGCGTGCCGTGTGTATCGTCGGCGCAGAAATACAGGCATACATTGCCGCACAGCTTCTGAAAACGGACCCAGATGTCGGTTTGGAGATATTCCACCAGATGACCGATATGGATCGGGCCATTGGCGTACGGCAGTGCCGAAGTAACAACAATTTTACGAGTCATTAGTACTTCCCTGTTCAGGCTTACGGTTTGTGCTGTCGGCGGTTGGATTGGCGTCGGTTTTTCCATGAGGCGCAGCCTTTCCACCGGCATTGCCGTCTGTGTTGCGATTCCTGTTTCGGTTTCGCCCCCTGCGATTCCTGTTTTTTCTGTTGTTTTTCTGGTTCTCCTGTGGCCCAACGGCGCTGTCTCTATTGCCTTCCTGCGAGACGCCAGGCGAAGCTTTATCGACGGGGCCGGACTCTTGTGCCCTGGAGCAATCACATTGAAGGTATGCTGGTTTTCTCCCAACGGCATCGTTGTCCTTGCCGGGCGCCGCGTCGCGTGCCTGGTCCCGGTTGATGACCTGAATTTCTTCGACGGGAAATACTTCCCTGTCGCCTTTTTTGTCCTGTACGACAACAAGCTGGGTAAGGATTTGCACGCCGACAACTTTGCCCTCGCCGTTGGGAGTCTTGACCGCAGCATTTTTCTTAGGCAGCCGCTCCTTGAGGTCTCTGTAGGTGTCGTCCTCGTAACGAAGGCAGCATTTCAGTCTTCCGCAATGGCCGGATATCTTGGACGGATCGAGCGTGGCTTTCTGCAGCTTGGCCATTCGCATGTTGACCGGTTCCAGAATCTTCAAAAATCTTCTGCAGCAGCACTCCTGGCCGCAACTCTCGTAATCGCTGATGAGTTTGGCCTCGTCGCGCGAGCCGATCTGCCGAAGTTCAATTCGAGTCTGATATTCCCTGGCCATTCGCCGGACAAGCTCGCGAAAATCGACCCTTCCGTTGCTGCTGAAATAGATGACGATACGTTCGCCGCCGAAGAGGTGCTCGCTGTCGACGACTTTCATGGGCAGATTCATTTCCTTGATGAAGCGTTGGCAGCATTTCGCCTCTTCCTTCGTCGAGGCCTCGAGGTGTGTCTCCTCCATGATATCCTCATCGGTGGCAAAGCGGACAAACGTGCCGCCCTGACCCAGGGGGTACTCCTTGCTCTTGCTGTTGAAGTATTGATTGACCTGCTCGGGAGTGCTCCTGAACTGCCCGCCGCGATAGTTGAACCGCCCGACGAGATCGCCCAATTCGAGCCCGCGTTTGGTCTTGATGACTACACGAGAACTGACCTTGGGTATGTTTTCTTCTTTATGTTCGAACCAGCCCATAAAGCCCATCCTGCCGTAACGGACGAGCATCAGCTTTTTGTGCTTCTGACTCTTGGGTCTGGCGCCTTCAGCCTGTGCCATTCTATATCATCGATCCACTAAATGGTTATTTAAATCGTATCGGCATCCCTGCCCTGCCGCCCTTAATCCACACTTTATGTCGTCAAGCCCGAAATTATAGCAGAGTCGGTGAGATTTAACAACAATTGCTCAAAAATCAGTTTTTCGTTGACGTTTGCTTCAATCCACCGGGTGCTTTCATAAGCTGTAGCGATTTTCCGGGCGGATTGTTCGGCATCAAATCGCCGCCCAAGCATCTCAATCTGCCCTGCCGGGTCGGCGTTGACGAGGTTTTCCCCTATGCCGGCGGCAAGTTTCATGGCGTCGTTAAAGGCCGCAATTATCATTCGCAATAATCCCTTTTGCGCCCGCCGGTTTATATCGGTTTTGCTGGTATTGGGCTCTTCCTGGGCCCAGACCTCGCCGATGCCCTTGGCGGCCTTTAACATCCAGTCCGCCAATTCCAGCGAATCGCTCAACTGGTGCTTTGCCAGCGACTCGATAAGCTTTATCTTGATTTTGTAGCAGGTGGTGTCCTTCGGCTCTAACGTCGCCCAGGTGATCGCCTGGCCTAACTGGCCGTCGCTGAACCGAGCCCAGTATTCGGCCTCTGCCTTGCCCACACCCAGTTTGGACAGGGCGGTGATGATGTGCTGCTCGTCGACCGGGCCGAACCGGATCATCTGACAGCGAGAGAGCGTGGTGGGCAGCAGCTTGTCGGCCCGACTGCACAGCAGGATAATGAAGCAGTGTTTCGGCGGCTCTTCAAGCGCTTTGAGCAGGGCGTTCTGGCTGGAAGCATTGAGCCTTTCCGATTCGCGTATGACAAAGACGGAATGGTCTCCCATTGCCGGCCGGGCAGCGACCTTATCGAGCAGAAACTCGCGGATCACCGAGATCGCCAGATCCTTCTTGGCCTCTTTGCCTTTATCTTTTGCCGTAAACGGTCGCAATTCCTTTTCAATCAGATGGTAATCGGGATGCCCCCCCCCATCAAAAACCTGACAGGACTCACACCCGCCGCAACTGTCAAAAAAGGGACCAGGTCCCTTTTTTTCGGTTCGACTGCGGCACAGCAGCATTTTCGCCCAGGCCTGCGCGGTGGTCTGCTTACCCACACCGTCGGGACCAGCAAAGATATAGGCGTGCGCCAGCCGCCCGGCGGCAAAAGCCTGCTGAAGCCTCCCAACAGCCCTGTCCTGACAAAAAATATCCTTAAGCAACATTAGCATTAGAATTCTGCCTCACTCAAGATAGCTCTGATTTTCTCACTTACAACATCAATTGTGTCATCCTTGACATCAAGAATTTCAACTTTTCGAGGATATTTACCTGCGAGATTGCGGAATATTCTTCTTACTTTTCGATGGTATTCAAGGGGGCGAGAATCAAAGTAGTCTGCTGTGGGGCTATCAAAAAGGTGTCTTTGTTCGTAATCGTCGCCGACGGTCCTGCTTCTCTCGACACCTGCTCTTTGCCTGCCTGTTTCAGCAGGCAAATCGAGGATTATTGTTAAATCCGGCCACGTATCGCCAATGGCGGCCCAACCCAGTTCAAGAATCGTGTCGATAGAATATCCCGATGCTCCCTGATAGGCACAGGTTGAAGAGATGAATCTGTCACAAAGAACGGTTTTGCCACTCATAAGAGCAGGCTTTATGACTTCAGCAACAAGTTGTGCCCTTGAAGCCATGAACAACATTACTTCGGCATTGGCAGTGATACCTTTAGAACCATACTTGACAAGTTTTCTGATCTTGTTCCCAATGGCGGTTCCTCCGGGGTCAATCGTGCCTGCAACCTCGATCCCATGGCTTTCAAGATACTCTCGCAGGATCTTTAGCTGCGTCCCTTTCCCCGAGCCATCAGGTCCGTCGAGAACGATGAACTTACCTTTCAGTTTCTCCCTCAAATCCAAACCGATACCCTTTCATCTATGTGTTGCGAGCTTCAGGAAAGAGCCAGCCTATGACGTTATTATTGGTTGTTCTCATATTGCGCACAATTGTGCGCATAAAGCACACGTTAGTCAACATCTTTTTCAATCGTTTCGCAACCTTCCCAACCGCCAATCTTCTCCTCCGACGAAACACATAATAACTACTGGTGCATTGGGCGCCCACACTACTCATCCCGCTCCCCAACCTTCCCCTCAATCTCCCTTTTCCTCTCTTCCTCCCACACAGACCGCAATGCTTCGAGATGAGCAATCAGCAGGGCAACAGTCAATGCCGCACCAAGACAGCCAATAAGAAGAAAGCCCAATAGACCTTGCACCCCCAACAACGGCAAAACAAATGATGCACCCAAACCAACAACAAAACCAAAGGAACATAGCACCAGAATCCTTCTTTGTTCCAGCAAACGATATGCCCTGAGAGCACGGATTGATTCGAAAACCATCATATTTCGGCCCACCATTATACTCGGAGCCAGAACAATCAACCTGGTCAAGAGGATTAATACAAAGGTGGCTGAAACCAGAATAAGCCAGATTGGAAAGTCCTCCGGCCCCTCAACTTGCAACAGCATCGATCCGAATAGAGCAGCAGTCAATGCAGTCAAACAAACGTGCACTAACTCAAGGATAATAACCAACCGTGCCGTCCGCCAGAAATAGTATCGACCAATTCGAACCAGTTGCCCTGGCTCACAGGCATCGCATCCATCGGTATAGGCGGTCCTCAGGAAGCCAAGATACAGCATCACCAGGACAATGATGCAACCCATTGTTCCAAGTCCAAGGAAAAAAGCCACCGCGCCAGGCAACTCTCCGACCCCTTTGGCCCCGCCGGCGTCTTCCATGAACATCGTTGCTATCTGTGCCCGCAACATGAACATGCCGGCCCCAAAACCTACGATCAAAACGACCTCTGGCCACCTCTTCTTGATTATCTCATATGCATCAGGCAATAACATATTCCTCAATTGTCGGACAAGACGATTTCATAAACGTGCACACTCAATGCATCTCCACGTCGCACGTTCCGATGCCGCCTCGATAGAAATTAAACTGGACGTTTGGATGATCGGCCAGCAGCGACATGGGCACGGCGGAATCTGCGATTCCTTTGCCGATCATCAGCGTTGTCAATCGCATACCGAACGGATTGTCGTGCGTTCCGGCCTGCCAGATGGAGACCTTCCGGGCCCGCCACGTCTCGACCGGTCCGACCGTGATCGCCTTTGTCGGCACGCCGGTCACCACGCCGCCGCCGCTGGTTCTGGCATTCTGCATGACGGTAACGGGGTGCAGTTCGACAACACGCGTGGTCAGCTTTCGATACTCGGCGGGGCTGGGCGGAGCATCTGCGTATTTGCCCTGGCGTCTTACGGGATCATTGAACGCCCAGTGCTTGATATCGCCTTGGCCGCCCTGCATGACTGCACACTGGGCGTCATCCCAGCTTTTTGTGTACGCCGCGGTATCGGCCTTTGGAAAATGCAGGTTGCTTTCGGGCATACAAAGAGTCTTATCGATCCGGTCGAAGCAAAGCTGTCGGTCTGACCGCTCAAAACTCAGCGGGTGCATCGCATCCACCTCCCTGCCGTCTGCGTACCACTCGTCCATGCCCCAGAAGTGGGCGTGTTTCAAATCCAGTTGCAGTTCGTTGACCAGCCGAACCACTAACGGAAGCTGCTCGGTCGGCCCGATGGGACCGCAGATACCGACGGGATTGTCCGCGGTCGCCTGCTTCCACGCGGCGATATACTCAAGGGCCTCGGCTAAGTAGAAATCCTCTAATGTGTCGTAGAATACGACCTTGAAGCCCCCGCGACTCAACGCTGTTATATCGTCGGCGGTCAGCTTCGCCGCGTCGTCTAAAATCTCGTCGTCCAGCGTCGTATAGTCCCACCAGTCCGCCGCCAACATGCTCAGTTTTCTCGCCATTCCATACTCCCCTATATTTCGCAAACCAAATCGCCCAATTCGGCTTTCAGTATATTGTCGCCCGGATACGAGTGCCCCAAATGCTGCCTGAACCCCTCGCCGTACTCGACGCCGATCAGTTCGCCCCGCTTTTTCGACTGCCGCTTCATGGCGATTACATATTCGTCGATTCCGTGGTGCGACTTTAGCCAGCTTCGCTGACTGTCGTGGCGGCACAGCATCTTCTCCTTTGTCTCCATCGCCGCGGTTATATCAACGACCATCGACGGCGCGATTTCATTGCCGAAACGGTCCACCCCGTCAATCGCGTCCAGGTAGTACAGATACGGAACCGGCTCGAACGCCTCGACGCCGGCAATGGCGACGTTGCCGATACCCGCGGCAAAACAAGCCGCCTGCGCGACCTCGCTCGCCTTTTCATGATCGTGCGAGTAATCCAGCGGGCTCAGCGCAAACACAATCGTAGGCCTGACCTTTCGCACCACTTCAATCGCCTTCAACAGCGTCGGCTTGTCGTACGTGATAAAAACATCCTCGCACTCCAGACAGTGAAACTGCCCGTCCAGAACAGCCGCCGACTCGGCGCCTTCGCCTTTGCGAATCCGGCTGATCTCTTCGCGACCGTGCTGCACCGAACCGCAATCGCCCGGCGTCATCGTGGCGATATGAACCTCCCAGCCCTTCTCATGCAAAAGCGCAAGCGTCCCCGCACACAAAAACTCCGCATCATCCGGATGAGCCAACAAACTCAATACAACTTTACGATCAACCATACCACACTCCGAAAAAGAACCGGCCTACCCATCTGGCTTTACATTTTGGCGATTCGCTTCACGTATTCTCTTGCTTCTCCGTCTAAGGCGCACCGCATTAAGCACTACTACAACAAAAGCACCGCCGAGCCCGACAAGAGGATCCTGACAGATGGCTGTAACGACCAACACGCATAGTATCCCTATAGCCGGAAATAGCGCACCGAATAAAATGCCTAACAGATCTTTCTTATAACTCCAGTTTACCACATCAATGATCCTTGCAGCCAACTCCCTATATTTATAATCACCATAAAAAAATCTGTGTAATCTGTAATACAATCTTGCAACTTCTTGTTTTTTATGCGTGTTTTTCATGCACTCATCTTCATAATCTTTTATCCCACCGC